>JAZSKM010000070.1:0-2114 GCA_045534835.1 Eubacteriales bacterium
AATTACGCCTGCTATTTCTCCGAGATATACCGCGGAGGTATAGAGGGGATTCCGCGCGGTCAGTATGAGGCGGGCGAGGTTCTCGGTATGACCAAGGCGCAGATTTTCTTCAAGGTTGTGCTTATGCAGGTTGTAAAACGCATACTTGCGCCTATGTCAAACGAAGTAATAACGCTTGTTAAGGATACCGCACTTGCGAGAGTAATAATGGTCGTTGAAATACTCAAGGTGGCAGAGGAATACGCGGCGACAAGTGCGCTGATCTGGCCTACCTTCTACACGGCGGTATTCTATCTTGCATTTGTGGGAATTTTATCGCTTCTTTTCGGATATTTTGAAAAGAAACTCAGCTATTATAAAGCATAAGTAGGGTGGATTATGGCATTACTTGAGGTTAATAATTTAAAGAAAAACTTCGGAAAGGTAAACGTTCTGAAGGGTGTCAGCTTTACTCTCGAAAGGGGCGAGGTGCTTGCTATTATCGGCTCCTCGGGTAGCGGAAAAACCACACTCCTTCGCTGCCTTAACTTTCTTGAATTTGCTGATGGCGGTAGCTTCTCTGTAAACGGTGAAGTTCTGTTTGATGCAAGCGTTGAATACTCCGACAAGGAGATAAGAGAAAAACGTCTTGAATTCGGTCTTGTTTTTCAGTCGTTCAATCTGTTTCCCCAATATAACGTGATGGAAAATCTCACACTCGCGCCTGTTCTCGCGCTTAAAAAGCAGAAGTTTTCTGCAGCGGAGAAAAAAGCAAGGACCGAGGAGATATATGAAAAGGCAAGGGAACTGCTTATACGCGTAGGCCTTGATGAAAAGAAGGACTCATATCCCTGCCAACTTTCAGGCGGTCAGCAACAACGTGTTGCCATTGCGCGCGCACTTGTTATGCAACCTGAGATACTCTGCTTTGATGAGCCGACAAGCGCGCTTGACCCTGAGCTTACGGGCGAGGTGCTTCGCGTTATCAAGGGACTCAAGGGCGAGGACCGTACGATGATAGTTGTAACTCACGAAATGGAATTCGCAAAGAATGTTGCCGACAAGGTGATATTTATGGCAGACGGAGTTATTGAGGAAATGGGCACTCCCGAGGAGGTTTTTGACAATCCTAAGAGTGAAAAGACCAAGGCGTTCCTTTGCAGTTCATTTGAAAAAATATGAGAAATTCAACAAAGATACTTGACGGTATTTGCGTTATATGGTACAATTTAGACAGAAAGAGGTCAGGCAAAGTGCCGTGATCGACTTTTTCAGAAAGAGAGGACAAGCCAATGGGCAAGTTTGTTGTTAAAGAAACATCTACAGGTGTTAAGTTTGATTTGAAGGCAGGTAACGGTCAGGTTATCGCTACTTCCGAAGTGTATTCTTCCGAGAGTGCTTGCCTTAACGGCATTGAGAGCGTTCGCAAGAACTGTGTAGGCGAAATTGAGGACCAGACAGTTGAGAATTTCGAGACTGTAAAGCATCCTAAGTTCGAGGTATATCAGGATAAAGCGGGCGAGTACAGATTCAGACTCAAGGCGAAGAACGGCGAAGTTATCGCTACTTCTGAGGGCTACACCGCCAAGGATAGCTGCCTTAACGGGATTGAAAGCGTAAAGAAGAACGCTCCCGACGCAGAAATTGAGAAATAATTACATAAAATTGAATAGAAAAAGGACTGCTTTGCAGTCCTTTTTTGCTTAAGCAAAGACTCTTTGCGTGACATTTTAAGCGATATGTGATACAATCTAAGCAGTAAAGGGGTGGTTTTATGCGTGATATCGGAAAAAATATAAAAGCCGCACGTATACGCAAAAAGATGACGCAGGATGAGCTTGCAGAAAAACTTTACGTAACGCGGCAGACTGTATCAAATTATGAAACAGGCAAGTCACGTCCTGATATAGAGATACTTGTGAGTTTGGCAGGTATTTTAGGTGTAGAAATCAATGAGCTTTTATACGGCGGCGAGAGGTCTCCAGAAAAAAAGAGAGAACTGAGAGTATTTTTTACTGTCTTTGCAATTCTTTTAGTCGTATGGATAGCACTGCTAATTGTTATGCCTTATATTAAAAACATTGCCGCAACACGTTACCTTACCTCGGGAATGTTTCTTATACGCATATTTGTTG
>JAZSKM010000122.1:0-2348 GCA_045534835.1 Eubacteriales bacterium
CCAAGCGCAGAAAGACGGCGCTTGTGAGTAAGCTCTGCAAGGGGATTGTTCTGGTCCATAAACTGAGAAAGAGGCGATGAACCGAAGAACTCACGGATAGCAGTAACGACAGGTCTTATGTTGATCAGGTTCTGAGGATGAAGCTCAGTGGTATCCTGAATAGTCATTCTTTCCTTAACTATCTTGTCCATACGGGAGAAACCGATGCGAAGTTGGTTCTGAAGCAACTCGCCAACGCAACGCATACGGCGGTTTCCGAGATGGTCGATATCATCGGTAGTACCGATGCCGTGAGAAAGGTTTATTAAATAGTTAATGGAAGCAAAAATATCATCCTTGGTAACGTGTTTGGGGCAAAGCTCGTGTACACGCTTCTTAGCCTCTGCCTTAACAGCATCCACATCGCCGCCGCACTGCTCAATGATTTCACGAAGAACAACTGTGCGAACCTTCTCGTGAATTCCACAGTCGTTAAGATCAAAGCCTATCATATTTTCAGGCTCTGTAGTGTTGTTGGAGAATACCTTTGCGGTATTACCATCAGCGAGTGAAAGAAGGACATCGTTTACGCAATTCTTCTCAATTTCTTTTGCGAGTTCGCGGGTAATAAGGGTACCAGCATCGCATACAACTTCGCCGGTGAAAGGATTAACAGCAGGTGCAGCAAGAGTATGACCGACAATTCTGCTTGCAATATCAAGCTTCTTGTCATACTTGTAACGGCCTACGGGTGCGAGGTCATAACGCTTAGGATCAAAGAAGAGATTGTTTATAAGAGTTTGTGCGCTCTCAACAAGCGGAGGCTCGCCGGGACGAAGCTTCTTGTAAATCTCCTTGAGTGCCTCATCGCCAAGAGTGGAGTTGTTCTCGGCAGCAAGCGCGGCAGACTCGTCCTTTTCAAATGTAGCGCTTATCATAGCCTCTTCGCCGAACATAGAAATAATGTCAGCATCAGACTCGATACCGAGCGCACGGATAAGAACAGTGATCGGAATCTTTCTGGTCTTATCAATTTTTACGTAGAAAGCATCGTTTGCATCCGTCTCATATTCAAGCCAAGCACCGCGATACGGGATAACGGTAGCAGTATACATATGCTTGCCGGTCTTATCAATAGATTCGCCGTAATAGATGCCGGGGGAACGAACTATCTGAGAAACAATAACTCTCTCAGCTCCGTTGATGACAAATGTACCGTTCTCTGTCATCATCGGGAAATCGCCCATATAGATTTCAGACTCTTTAACCTCACCGGTCTCCCTGTTGGTAAGTCTTACGCGAACCTTGAGCGGTGCCGCATAGTTTACGTCACGCTCCTTGCATTCCTCGATAGGATACTGCGTTTTGGAATCGATAGAATAATCAACAAACTCGATTACAAGATTGCCCGAAAAATCCACGATAGGGGAAACATCATCGAGCACATCACGCAAGCCCTCTTTAAGGAACCACTCGAAAGACTTTTTCTGCACCTCGAGAAGGTTAGGCATCTCAATTGCCTCACCCACCCGCGAAAAACTCATTCGCACATTCTTACCAAGCTTCTGGGGTGTCAGCATAGTATAGAATCACTCCATTCATTTAATTTCTCGCCGCCGTCCGACGGCGCGGATAATGCAATGTGAAAAAACGAAAATGCACATAAAAACTGCTTTTATGCTACGCATAGTCCGCTTTTTCGACAATAATACGCCACTTTAAATATACTAAAATGCATAATTAAAGCGATTATAATGCAGTTTAATATTTTAGCATCGAAATTTCGAATTGTCAAGAGGATTTTTATAAAATTTTTCCGTTTTCTCAATTTTTTTCAAATTTATATTATTTTTCAACGCAAAACTGCTTTTTTTCAAAAAATAAAGATAAAAATCGAAAAAACTATTGCATTTTTGGAAATCTTATGGTAATATATCAAATTGTAAATGAGTGACTTGGCTGTGTGCACCCTCTCAGGCACCGGCTGGTGTTCATATTTTCAAATTATTTAAATTTTTGAAGGAGGTGCACCTCATGCCGAACATTAAGTCCGCTAAGAAGCGCGTAAAGGTTATCGAAGCTAAAACCCTTCAGAACCAGATTTTCAAGACTCAGCTCCGTACCATCGTAAAGAAGTACAATGCAGCTCTCGAGGCTGGTGATAAGGCAACTGCTACCGAGGCTTACAAGGTAGCTGTTAAGAAGATCGACCAGGCTGCAGCACGTGGTATCATTCACAAGAACGCTGCCGCACACAAGAAGAGTCAGTTTACCATTAAGCTTAACAATCTCGGCTAAGACCGAAAAAAGCAGACCGCTTAACCCACGGTCTGCTTTTTTATTAAATCACTCCAAAACCTTGGTTTTGG
>JAZSKM010000089.1:0-18110 GCA_045534835.1 Eubacteriales bacterium
TGTTTGAATGAGTGGGCTCAGTAAATGTATAGACTTTGTTGCTTTCACTTGTTTCAACATTTGCCTTTACAGATATTTTACCGATGATATGAATTGTCGCACCAGCATTTGCCTTAGCAGCAAACTTTATAGCAGTGTCAAAATTATTAAGAGGAGCATCTGCTGAGAAACCGCCAAAAGCAGTACCGTTGTCGGATACATAGATATTGGTAAAGTCGCTTGGAGCAACAACATCTTCTTTAACGACTTCGCAAACCGCACACTTAACTACAGGAGTACCGGTAAGATCCCAAGCATAGCTATGCTCATCTACAGTCGGAAGCTCATTCTCGCTTACGATAGTAAAGCATCTTGTACAGTATTCCTGCTCAGTGCCGACAGTTCTGCAGTCAGCCTCCTTAACGACACGCCAAGCGGTATTAACGTGATTTTCGCATACTCTGATTCCGCAGAAGGTACATACGCCGTCACTGTTAAGGTTATGACCGCCCTCTACACCGAGGAACTCTTCACCGTATGTTGCGCACCACTCGGAGAATGGCGCAATGCGCATATTATAGTTAAGATATCCGTTGTTAACAGCAGTATTAATCTTTGACTCAAAGCCCTTAACAAGGAAATGGTTTCTTGTGCTTTCTGCAAGCTCACCGTCATAGTAATATGCGGTCATATCACCGTACACGTTGAATGCACTGTTGAGCGCGAAGTCACCAAGGTCTGCATTTTCAGAAACTGTGGGGAAGTACAGACGGTCAAGTCTGTTACCGCTGCCGGTTTCTTTTCCGTCAAAGCCGATAGCGTGGTCAAGCTTTATATTGAAGTCGTCTACATAGAATATAACGCTGTGACAGTTGACCATATCAATGTCTTCTGTATTCCAAAGAAGAGTATCTGCAGTAATTGCGCCGATGGTTACCTTACTTCTTGCATTTTTGAGTGTACCGGCTACGCCACGGTTAAACTGATAAATAGACCAGTACTGACCGCTGTAGATCTCCATTTCGGCGGTGAAGGTTTCAGAGTTGAAGCCATCACGGCCGCCGCCATTTTTAATACCTGCAACTACATAAACCTTAGCATTGGGGATAGATACAGTAGAGCTGAAGCCGGCAATACCCGAATTAGTCTTAGATTTATCCTTAGCATTGCCGCTACCATTGCTTCTATCTATTTCGTCGCCCAGCATCTCAAGTCCGTAACCCATTACAAGTTTGAAGCCGCGGGCACAGAAATATACACCGCCGCCACCACCAGTGCCGGGAGTCGCCGATGCAATATTGAGGTACTCAAAGGTAGTATTACCGTAGAGATAATACTCGGTACAATTAGTGCCAAAGGTAAAGGTCGAGGGGTTTTCCTTATCAGCAGAAGCTATAGTGATATGTACATTGTGAGGATTCTCTTCGAAAGCTTTTGCAGTGATTCCCGAAGTCACAATATGCGTGCTGGAAAGAACTATATCCTCTACAAGATAAATGTAACACTCCGCATCATCGCCATACTGCCAGTTTTCGGTAGAGAAATACTCAATAGCCTTTGCCAAAGTGGTAAATGACTCGGCAGAATCACCTTCGCCTTTTTCGCTGTTACCTACGTAACGTACAAAGACACTTGCGCCGTTACAGATGCCTTGTGCAGCATTTGTACAAATGTAGCCGCCGTTGCCGTCAGAAACCCAGTTATGACCGACTTTACGAGAGATCTTCACAGCGGTGGAAATATAGTTGTTCTGAATTGTCGCAAATGTCAGATCGGTATAGAACTTTTTGTCCTCTGCATTGTACACGGTATCGGAATCAATATCCGCATCGCTTGCAGGAGCAGTGTCTTTAGAGGTAAAGGTTTTAGCGAGATGCTTACAGGTATCACAGTAGTAGATCTCTTTTCCGTCAGTACCGCAGGTACGCTTGGAAACCTCCTCATAAACCCAGATGTGACCTGTTGCGGAGTAGTGTATTATCTCACCCTTGTATTCACATACGGAACAAAGGATATAGGACTCACCGTCTTCGGTACAGGTAGCCTCCACTGTAACGCGGTCTTCCTCGTTGTAACTGTGGGGTTTGAGCGGAATGGTTTCTGTAAGTCCGGTTTTTCCGCAATCAGCGCAGTCATAGGTGAGAAGACCGTCTTGGGTACAGGTAGCAGGGGTTGTTTCATTTACGTTTGTTCTGTTTTCGTGCTGACAGCCTGCCGCAATCGTAACAGAAACGTTTGTGTTGAAGGTCTGGCTGTTGTTCTCAGGACGTTCATAAGTATCGTTAAGAGAAATGTTAAACGCGGTGTCCTCCGTGGGAGCCTTCTTAACCTTCAGTTCGATTGCCGCAATACAGCCGAGGATGCCGCTTGTAGCATCGGATTTTCCTGTAACAACATAGCCGATGAATTTAGCATCGTTGTTATTGTAGTTGATTATGGCAGGACCTGCAACCGATGTTACGGTTGTGGCAGGAGCGAGTACGTATGACGTAGTAGCATTTGCCTTGGTAGCAGAAGCTAAATAAAGAGTCTTCCCGTCACTTGTGGTGAAGGTAGTACTGCCGTTAGAAAGACCTGACTGTGTAGTAACAGCAGAAGTGGATGTGAGTTCAAAATAATCGGTATCCCACGAAACCGTAAAGGTCTGACCGTAAAGGTCCGCCTGTCCAGTCAGGAGTGCCGCATTGGGCGATTTAGCACTTGCGTCATCTGTATACGGGCGGTATACAGAGTTGTTCGTGCCGACCTTAAGCATAGGATCAAGAACAATGTAAACGGTAAATACATCGCCCTCTTCGAGCGCGGTGTAGTCTACACTGCTGTCCTGCTTAAGCGCAAGCGAGGACTTTCCTCCGCCTGCTGCAAAAGCGCACACAGTGAGCACTGTTACAAGCAACAGCACTACAAGACTTGACAAAATTCTCTTCATCATAAATAAGTACCTCCCAAGGTTTTCAAGATATATATGATAATGTTTTATTTACAAAAAGGCATAGTTCACCCAATACACCTATCGTACTACAATTTTACATTACTTCATTCATTTTGTCAATCGGTTTTCAGCAAAAATATCCCTTTTTTATTATTTTTTAACAACAAAAAGCCCTCGGCTAAAAACCGAGGGCTCGGGCTATCTTCTCCTACGGCGGCGATGCCGCTTGGTGCGCGAGCGTGCCCTGAGCAAGAAATATAAAACAGTAAGCACCACTGCAGAAATCACGGTGACAATGAAAAAAGTACTCGTGGTAAAACGCTCAATGGTATCAAGCACAACAAGAAATTCGCTTCGCGAGAGCGAATTCTGCGTGATAAGCGGAACGCTGCCGAGATATTCATCGCCAAGATACACGCTGTATGTACCTGCGCTCTCCCCCTCCGTAACGGGGGCATCAAGGCTCTCACAGTCAAGGCGGTATTCATATGTAAGGTCGGCTCTCGTTACCGATAAGGGCAGATACATAGTCAACCCCTCACCCGGGACAAGCGTAACATAATCCGCATCCGTGGAAAGTTCAACGGGAATCTCGCATACAATGCCGCCCGCGCGTATTACCTCAACATACCCGTACTCGGTAAGCGCGTAGGTGGCAAGCTCGCTTGTAACAAGATATGCGGTGTTCTTTTCATCGGCAAGCTCACCGCCGAGAACCGCAATAACGTATGTAAGCTCTTCGCCAAAAACTGCACTTGCCGCATAGTAGCCTGCCGCCGCTGTCGAGCCTGCGTTAAGCCCCGTCACGCGTGAATCGAAGTATCCCTTTTCAACCACCTTGGAAACGAGTCCGTTGCGGTTGTAAATCACACGCTCGCCCGAGCGCTCGGTTGCGGGCATCTCGTATTTCACCGCGGCCGAAAACGAAGTTAAAAACTCGTTCTTATAAAACTCGCGCGCGAGTATCAGCGTGTCCGCCGCCGTCGTAACCATCCCGTCAGCATCCATACCCGTGGGGTTTTTGTACACAGTCGAGGTCATTCCGAGCGCCGCCGCTTTTTCATTCATCAGCAAAACGAACTCATCGGTACCGCCTGCCGCCGCGTAGCAGAGCAGATATGCGCTGTCATTTGCACCGCGGACAAGCAGACCGCCAAACATATCCATAACGCTGACAGTTTCGCCGACATAATAGCCGACCTGATTTCCCGTAGCATCCTTTATCATACTGTATTCTACGGTTATCCTCTCGTCAGTACGCTCTGCGAGTATCTCATATGCGACAAGCGCGGTCATCATCTTGGTAAACGATGCTGTAGGCAGTACCTCGTTTTCGTTGTGAGCAAATATCATTTGTTCATTTTCAATATTATATACTGCCGCCGCGCGTACGTTTTCTATGTAAGCAAGCGCTTCCGTCTCCTCGGCAAGAAGCTCGTCCTCGGTAGCAAAAACGCCAAAACAAAGTGTCACAGCAAGCAAAAGTGATATTACGCAGATATTCAGTTTTCTGTTAAGCACTGTCGCTCACTCCTCTACTTTGAAAAATTCCCTTGCACTTTCGCAGTCAAGCATTACCGCCGCTCTTAGCTCTTCAATGCTGTCAAACCGCATCTCTTCTCTGCCGCGGCCAAAAAATCTGACCGTCACGGTCTTTCCGTAGAGGTCACCGTCAAAGCCGAGAATATGCGTTTCAAGATTGACCTCGGCTCCGTTTTCAACAGTTGGGCGCTCGCCAAGGTTTGACACGGATATATACTCGGTGCCGTCTATCTCTGTTTTTGTGTAGTATATACCGCGCGCCATTGGTGTGCGGGACGGAGAAATCGCCTGATTAATAGTGGGAAGTCCAAGCTTCCTGCCAAGCTCCTTGCCGTGCAGAACAGGAGCTCTTAGGTAGTAGGGATAGGTGAGAAGCGCGTTTGCACTCTCGATATCCCCTGCTTTAAGCAGTTTTCTTATCCGTGTGGAGCTGACCGTATCACCAAACGCTTCAACGCGCTCACAAATATGCGCGGTTATCCCATTCTTCTTTGCGAGTGAAATAAGCTTTTCACTATCCCCCTCGCCGCCCTTGCCAAAGCGGTAGTTATAGCCCGCAGCAAGCGCCCTTGCACCAAGTCGATTACAAAGAACGTCGGTAACAAATTCATCCGCGGACAGATTCCGCAGCTCGTCAAAGTCATAAATATATGTATAGTCTACGCCTGCACTATGCAGCTGCGAAAGTCTGTCCTCAAGCGGCAAAAGCTCGGCCGCGCCGTGCGGCGAAGACGAAAAAATAAGCACCGATGTAGATATACCAAGCTCGGTGCTTATATTTTTGGCCGCAGAAATGATACGGCGGTGCCCCATATGCACACCGTCGAACATACCAAGTGCGAAAGCGGCAGGCTTCCTCTCAGCACTACCTCCGCGTAGTGAAATTATCTTCACAGCTTATTCAACTCCGAGATAGTTCTTTACAAGCGTATTGAGAAGCTTGTCCCTGTCTATCTTGCGAATGAGACCGCGCGCGCCGTTATAGTTGGTGATGTATGTCGGGTCCTCGGAAAGAATGTATCCGACGATCTGATTTATCGGATCATAGCCCTTTTCCATAAGAGCGCTGTACACCTCAAGCAATGTCGCCTTGGTACCGTCATCGTTCAGTTCGATCTTATTGAAAATCTGAGTATTTGTTTCCTTTTTGCCTAAAATCATACCTGTCTTCCCTGCCTTTCGGAAAGTTATAGCCGAAGAGAGTTGAACTCAATCGGTTTTAACGGGCGTATTCCCGCCCGTCCTGCTGCAAAGACCTTGAAAATATTCGTATATTCCCTGCGGTCTTTGCTATTGTCCGAACAAAAATACGCTCCGTTAAAACTGCTATGCACCCATAGTCGTGCAATATTCGAGAGGATTTTGGCAGTAATGGGTGCAGTAATGTGCGGACATTACAAGAACATTAATGCCGAAAGACACCGAATATTGCCGCCTACGGGCGGTTTAGTTCGACTCTCTTCGGCTATACATTTTAATTATAGCCTAAAATAATCAATGTTGCAAGTATTTTTCTCGAATTTAAGTCCAAAGGAAAAAATAATATTTGAATATTGACACCTTGAATTGAGTATGATAGAATATTATGGATATTGGGGTGTAGCCAAGTGGTAAGGCACCAGACTTTGACTCTGGCATTCGCTGGTTCGAGCCCAGCCATCCCAGCCAAATAAAAAGGAGTAGCAGCCGCTACTCCTTTTTATTTCGTTTGATATGTCCACGGTGAAGAACCACTCCTATGCGTCAGCATAGGAATAATTTTCGCATATTGCTAAGGCTACCCATATCACTCTGCACAGGCGAAAATTTTGGTTCTGAACCCAGCATTTGTTCAAACAAAAAAGCACTTGCCGCGGCAAGTGCTTTTCATTTTAATCATCCGAAAGACCTATTACACTGTCGATTGGAAGAGAGAACACGGTTCCCTTAGCCTCACTTCTGATACCGCACTTTTCGCTGATCGCCTGCATTATCGCAAGCTTGTTGTCAGGTTCTGCCGCTATCATAACGATATCCTTTTCCTCAGTCATTCCTGCACCAAGGCGTGCTGCGTTCTCCTCATTAAGCGAACGGCTGTGAACTACGGTGCCGCCTCCGGCACCTGCCGCGCGCGCTGCCGCCATTACATCTTCGCTGTAGCCAAGGTTTACAACCGCCACAACAATAGCTTTCTGTTTATCCGACACGGTTCTCTGCTCCTTTCCATCTTTCTCCGCCTGAGCGGACCCTCCGAGCATTCTGAATAATATTTTACTTGCAGCCGACAGCGGAACAGTAAAAGCAATACCGCTGTTAACCGTTCCTATCTTCAGCGCCTTATGCAGTTTAAGCAGCATACCGTCTGCCGCTTTTTTCTCTGCAAGGCATATAAGCATTCGTTTTTCGGCACTGCCGAGACCGAGAATATCCATAACCTCGCTTGTGGCAGTTCCCTTTGCGTTAAGCTGATACAAAAAGGGGAAATCCTCGCCGCCGAACATCTCAGCAGCTTTTTTAGCCATTTTCGGAGAGGTGATAAGGCACAAAAGCCTTAGCTTTTCGTTTGTACTCATATCACACCTCCTCAATTTCTATGATGTCGTCACTGTCTGCAGGAAGAAGTGCCATAGTACCTGCCTTGGACTGAACATACATCTTATAGCGGTAAGCAAGTCCCATTATCTGCACCGAGATAAGCGGCGCAAGCGCGACAAGTGCAACAGCGCCGAAAGCGTCGGTCATAATATTGCCGCCGAGCATATAGCACGCGCCTATGCACATAGGGAGCAGAAAGGTGGAGGTCATAGGACCGCTTGCAACTCCGCCCGAGTCAAACGCGATACCGACAAAAATCTTAGGCACAAAGCGGGACATAACAATCGCCGCTATGTATCCGGGAATTATAATATACTGAATGGGTATACCGGCAAGTATTCTCAGCATAGATAGTCCAAGGCTCACCGAAACACCTACGGAAAGGCAAATATTCATCGCCCTTGCGGAAACGGCACCGTTTGTTACCGACTGTACCTGATGATTGAGTATCTGTATGGCAGGCTCCGCCTTAACAACAAAGTAGCCGATAAGCATGCCTATGGGTACAAGCAGCCATTTCTGTCCGGTTGCCGCCATTTTCTCGCCTATCATACTGCCAACGGGGGCAAAGCCCACGTCAACTCCGCAAAGGAAAAGCACAAGTCCGATATATGTATACACAAAGCCGATAGCTACACGCAATAACTGACGGTGCGAGTAGCGGCGGCCGATAAGCTGGAATGCAACGAATACCGCGAGTATCGGAAGCACGGATACAAGTACGTCCCCTGCAAAATGCGGAATTTCGATAGCAAACGCCGCGCTGACATCCATCATCGTTTCAACGCGCATTATCTCATCAGCGGCGTATTCCGCCGCCTCGGGAGTATAGAAACAGCCGAGTATCATAACCGCAAGTATCGGTCCTATACTCGAAAGGGCAACAAGACCGAAGCTGTCGCTTGACGAGTTTTTGTCACTGCGCACAGCAGAAAGTCCGACACCCATTGCCATAATAAATGGCACGGTGATAGGTCCCGTCGTAACGCCGCCCGAGTCAAACGCAACAGCAAGAAAGTCTCTCGGTACAAAGAAAGAAAGGACAAGCAAAAACGCATACAGCACCATAAGCAGTATCGAAAGGTCAATTCCTGCAAGAATTCTAAGAACAGCGACGGCAAGGAAAATTCCAACGCCAATTGCCACGGTAAGCACAAGCGTCATATTAGGGACAGACGGGACAAGCTCTGCAAGCACCTGCAAGTCAGGCTCGGCAAGCGTGATTATCATACCCATAGCAAAGCAGATAAACGCAACTATCCATTTGAATTTCGCCCTTGAAAGTGATGCGCCTATGCCCTCGCCGAGCGGTTCCATAGACATCTCGGCGCCGAGTTGGAACATACCCATACCGAATATGAGCAAAATCGCGCCTGCTATAAACATAACCATAGTTCCAACGTCAAGAGGAACAAGGAAAATGCTGAGCGCAAGCACAATGCCAGTTATAGGGAGAACTGCACTGAGAGATTCCATTATTTTTTCTTTAAGTAACGGATTCAAAATAACAAACCTCCCTTAACGCAAAAAATGACGGTACAGACCGCCGTACACATTTAAGATACCAAATTTAAAGCGGTATGTCAACTAAAAAAACAAAACTTTTCATATTTATATAATATTGCAAAGACAGAGGCGTTTTTTGCCGATTTTCAGTCTGAAATGCAAGTTTTTTAACCTATTTGTTCATCTTTCAGCTCGTTTTAAGCGTTTTTTCGGTTTTTTTGAAGAAAATATGAACTTTTTTGTAAAGACTCTTGCATTTTGCATGTATATGTGATAAAATCTCACTAATTACCCTAATTACCCAGCGGAGGACACGAAAATGGGACTTACTTTAACCGAAAAAATACTTAACGTTCACATCGTCAGCGGCGTTCCCGAAAAGGGTACCGAGATAGGTATCCGTATCGACCAGACACTCACTCAGGATGCGACAGGCACTATGGCGTATCTTGAATTTGAGGCGATGGGTATACCGCGAGTAAAAACAGAGCGTTCTGTTGCATATATTGACCATAACACCCTGCAAAACGGCTTTGAAAATGCGGATGACCACCGCTTTATCGGCTCTATAGCAAAAAAGCACGGCATATACTTCAGCCGTCCGGGTAACGGTATCTGTCAACAGGTTCATCTTGAGCGTTTCGGCGCCCCCGGTAAAACGCTTATCGGCTCTGACAGTCATACTCCGACCGGCGGCGGTCTTGGTATGATAGCCATAGGCGCAGGCGGTCTTGACGTTGCTGTTGCGATGGGCGGCGGCGCGTACTATATCACCTACCCCAAGGTTGTAAAGGTTGAGCTTATCGGCTCTCTTCGCCCTTGGGTTGCGGCTAAGGATGTTATTTTAGAGGTTCTCCGCCGTCTGTCCGTCAAGGGCGGTGTCGGCAAGGTTATGGAATACACCGGCGAGGGTGTAAAAACCCTTTCGGTACCCGAGCGCGCAACCATCACCAATATGGGTGCAGAGCTTGGCGCTACCACCTCTATCTTCCCCTCCGACGAAATTACATATGAATTTCTCAAAGCACAGGGACGTGAGGGCGTTTATACTCCCCTTGCGGCAGACGAAGATGCAGTATATGACGAAGAAATCACTATAGACCTTTCCGCACTTGCTCCTATGGCAGCCTGCCCTCACTCGCCCGACAACGTAAAGAGTGTCACCGAGCTTGGCAAAATGAACATCGATCAGGTCTGCATCGGCTCCTGCACCAACTCCTCGCTTGCAGATATGATGAAGGTCGCGCACATCCTGCGCGGCAAGACCGTGGCTCCTAACGTTTCGCTCTCTATCGCCCCCGGCTCAAAGCAGGTGCTTAATATGCTTGCAGAGAACGGTGCTTTGGCAGATATGATAGCCGCAGGTGCAAGAGTGCTTGAAAGTGCTTGCGGCCCCTGCATCGGTATGGGACAGTCCCCGAACTCAGGCGGCATTTCACTTCGCACCTTCAACCGCAACTTCCTTGGAAGAAGCGGCACAAAGGATGCACAGGTTTACCTCGTATCCCCTGAGGTAGCAGCCCTCTCCGCTATAAACGGTTATCTCTCCGACCCGACAACCTTAGGCGAAATGCCCGAGTTTAAAATGCCCGAAAAGTTCCTTATCAATGACAATATGATAGAGCTTCCCGCAGATGAAGCCGAGGCTTCTGACGTTGAAATTCTCCGCGGTCCGAATATCAAGCCCTTCCCCGAAACCTATCCGCTTGAGGATAAAATCGAGTGCAAGGTTTCGCTTAAGGTAGGCGACAATATCACAACCGACCATATTATGCCTGCAGGCGCAAAGATTCTTCCTCTCCGTTCCAACATCCCCGAAATTTCAAAGCATTGCTTTACCGTTTGCGATGAGAGCTTCCCTGCACGCGCAAAAGACTTAGGCAAGAGCGTTATCATCGGCGGTGCAAACTACGGTCAGGGTTCTTCGCGTGAGCACGCAGCGCTCGCTCCCCTCTACCTTGGCGTAAAGGCGGTTATTACCAAGTCGTTTGCAAGAATACACGCAGCAAACCTCATAAACGCGGGAATTATGCCGCTTACGTTTGCAAATCCCGATGACTACGATTTGATAAACGAGGGTGACGATATTATTCTTGACGATGTCTTTAAGGCAGTTGAAAGCGGCAGTATGACACTCACCGTAAACGGCAAGGAGATAGCACTCGTTTCAAACTTCACCGAGCGCCAGATTGACATCCTCAAAGCAGGCGGATTGCTTCCTTATACTAAGAACGTAAAGTAAACCGGCTTCTCCCTTGGGAGAGGCTCCTGCGGAACGCAGGTGGTGAGGGGTAGCCGCCACCGACGGCGTTTACTGTTTATACCCCTCATCCGTCACCTACGGTGACACCTTCCCCCGAGGGGGAAGGCACTCTATTCTTACCGAAAGGATACTAATATGAATACTTACATAAAAAATGCTGCCGAGCAGTTTGAAGCACTGCTCCGCGAGCAGATCGCACGTACCGAAAAAATGGCAGAGCTTTCAAAGCCTGTAGACTATGCGAGCCTTGACAAGCTTATCATCGGCGTTTGCGACGGCGACGGAATAGGCCCTATCATCTGCCGCGAGGCTGTTCGCGTACTTGAGCATCTTCTGGGGGACAAAATTGCAAACGGCAAGGTTGAAATCCGCCGCATTGAAGGACTCACCATTGAAAACCGCATTGCAAAGGGAAAGAGCATTCCAGACGATGTTCTTGCGGCTATCAAGGAATGTCACGTGCTTCTCAAGGGTCCGACCACCACTCCCAAGGGCGGTACGGGCGCAAAAGAGCTTGAAAGTGCAAACGTTGCGCTCCGCCGCGAGCTTGACCTGTTCGCAAACGTGCGCCCTGTATGCGTACCCGAGCTTGGAATCGACTGGACCTTCTACCGCGAGAATACCGAGGGCGAATATGTACTCGGCAGCCGCGGCATTGAGATTCCCGACATTCTCTGCTGCGACTTCAAGGTGACAACCGACCTTGGCACCGAGCGTATCGCCCGTGCGGCATACGAGTTTGCCAAGAACAACGGCAAAAAGAATGTTTCTATCGTAACCAAGGCAAACATTATGAAGAAAACCGACGGCAAATTCGCGCGCATCTGCCGCGAGCTTGCCGAGAGAGAATATCCCGAGCTTGTGCTTGAGGACTGGTATATCGACATTATGGCGGCAAACCTCGTAAACCCCGATATCCGTTCCAAGTTTGAAGTATTTGTACTCCCCAACCTCTACGGCGATATCATTACCGACGAGGCGGCGCAGATTCAGGGCGGTGTTGGCACCGCAGGCAGTGCAAATGTCGGCGGCAGATACGCAATGTTCGAGGCAATTCACGGCTCGGCACCCCGTATGATAGAAGAGGGTATCGGCGAGTACGCTAACCCCTCAAGCATTATCAAGGCTGTTGAAATGCTGCTTCGCCACATAGGATATGCGGCAGAGGCAGAAAAGCTCGCCGCCGCTATGAAGATATGCACCGCAGACGATGCGAAAGTAAAGGTTACGGGCAACCGTGACGGCGCAAAATGTCAGGAGTTTGCAGATTACTTAATGGAAGTAATCTGAGAAAGGAGTCCTAAGTTGTCCGCATTTTCCTATATTAACGACCTCGCAACAAAATGCGTGGAAAATAACCATATTGAAGCCGAGCAGTATGTCATTTACGATGTAAAGCGGGGCCTTCGCGATGCATCGGGTAAGGGTGTGCTTACAGGTCTTACCGAGGTTTCCTCTATTCACGGCACAAAAGAGGAAATGGGCTCAAAGGAGTACTGCGACGGCGAGCTTCGCTACCGCGGAATTGACGTGTGCGACCTCGTTGGCGGCATCTCGGCTGAGCACCGCTTCGGCTTTGAAGAAACCATATATCTTTTGCTTGTAGGAAGGCTCCCCACAGAGTCCGAACTTAAGGAATTTACCTCTCTGCTCACGACCTATCGCTCACTTCCCGAGGGATTTGTCCGCGATATCATTATGCACGCGCCAAGCGGCGACCTTATGAACCTGCTCACCCGAAGCGTGCTTTCTCTCTATTCCTACGACAAAAACGCAAATGACACCTCTATCCCAAATGTTATGGCACAGTGTCTGCAGCTTATCACGGTACTACCGATGATAGCTATTTATTCCTATCACACCTATAACCATTTCATCAAGGGACATTCTCTCTACATAAACTCCCCCAGCCGCAGCCGCAGTATGGCAGAAAACATCCTGTTGATGCTCCGCCGCGACAAGAAGTATACCGAGCTTGAAGCAAGAATACTCGACACCGCGCTTATACTTCACGCAGAGCACGGCGGCGGTAACAACTCCACCTTTACAAACCACGTTGTAACCTCATCGGGTACCGACACATATTCTGCAATGGCGGCTTCTCTGTGCTCGCTTAAAGGCTCCCGTCACGGCGGCGCAAACGTAAAGGTTTCGCAGATGTTCGCCGATATCCGCGAGCACGTGTCCGACTGGTCAAGCGAAGAGGAAATCAGCGCATATCTTGAAAAGATACTTAATAAACAGGCGTTTGACCGCACAGGACTTATCTACGGTATAGGGCACGCAGTTTACACTATGTCCGACCCCCGTGCAATAATCCTCAAAAAGCAGGTCGAACAGCTTTCTCACGAAAAGGGTAGGCACGACGAGTTTGAGCTTTATGCAAAAATTGAAGAACTCGCACCAAAACTCCTTTATGCCCGCCAGCACGGGCGCAAACCTATCTGCGCAAACGTAGACTTTTACAGCGGCTTCCTTTATTCTATGCTCGGTATTCCCGAAGAGCTTATAACTCCCCTCTTTGCAATCGCACGCATAGCAGGCTGGAGCGCTCACCGAATAGAGGAGCTTATCAACAACGGTAAAATCATACGTCCTGCGTATATGGGCGTTCAACCCGACGGAGAATATATTCCGCTCACATACAGAAAATAAATTACCAACAAAAAAAGCAGACCTTGCGGTCTGCTTTTTTGTTGCTATTTGTTTAATTACTTAACAAGAGTAGCAGTCTTGGTTGCATCATCCCATACGATGTTGTCGTTAGAAACACCGAGTGCGTTTGCAATAGCACGGAGGGGGAGATAAGTACGGCTGCTTTCAATAACTGCAGGAGCATCAAGAGCAACAGTCTCACCGTTTACGGTCATAGAAGGAGCACCGATGGTGATAACGATAGTGGTAGTATCGTTCTTAAGAGTTGCGGTCTTGGTTGCATCATCCCATACGATACCGTCGTTGTTAATGCCGAAGGTGTTAGCAAGGAAACGAACGGGAAGCATTGTACGGCTGTTCTTGATAATAGGAGCAGCATCAAGAGTCTGAGAAGCACCGTTTACAAAAGCTGTGAGGCTGCCTACGGTTACCTTAAGCTCGGTCTGGCCTGCGCCGGGAAGAGTAGAGATAACGAGGTTATCAAATGCTGTCTGCTTTAGGTTATCAGTACCGGAGTCGTGAGGCTTGGTGCAAAGACGGAAACCGAAAGTACCCTTGGACCAGAAATCATCAGCTGCAGTGTAGCTCCAGAGGATCTTGCCGGTGCCAATCTCGGTGAGGTAGTAGGTAATAACCGGACCCTTTACAGCAACCTGAATGTGAACGTTTGCACCGGGAGCAGTAACATCGGGACTAACCTTGAGGTTGCCGCCCCAAGAGCCGCCACGTGTACCAAAGCCGATAGCACCCGCCTTACCGGTGAAGGAAATGAATGCAAAGTAGCCACGGAAGTCAGAGCCGTTGCCCTTGCCATCAATCTCGTCGATCTGAGAACGGACGATCGCACCGCCCTGAGTCTGAACGTTATACATATCTACATCAAGAACGTAGTCGGTGAGATTCTTGAGCTCTTCATCTCCGTTATAAAGGAGGAGAGAGTCATTAGCGGTCTCAACATCAACAAGGTAAAGCTTGCCGTCGATTACATCCCACTTGCCGTAGAACTGAATAAACTCGTCAAGTGCACTTGCATCGTCAAAGGTGTTTGTGTAAATAGGAGTAATGTCGCGGGTGTCAATTCTGGTAGCAACTGCAGGAGCTGCAACATTCTTATTAACCAGAGTTTCCATATCGGTCTCGCTTGCAGTGGTAACACGGAGGTTATCGAAGTACATAGTGTTAGCGTTTACTTCGCCGTTGTACTGCTGAACAGCACGGAAACCAAAGGTACCCTCAGTGAAAAGACCATCAGCCTTGCTGTCGCCGATCTTGTAGATCTTGGAGCAAACAGCCTTGTTTGTGTCCATATTGTATGCGTTAACACCGATCTTGCCTTCCTTAACCATAACGGTGAGGTGAAGGTTTACGCCGGGGAAAAGGCCTGATGAGGGACTGGTCTTGTAAACGTTGTCACTCCAACCACCCTTCTGGTTTGCGCTACCGATAGCCATAAGGTCAGCAGCCTTGGACATATTGAAGGTGTAACCCCAGATGCCTGCATTCTTAGCGGTAACCTTATCCTGCTGTACGTTGAAGATAAGGCCGGTAGAAGAGCGGGCATTGTAAACATCTACTTCAATGATGTAGTCGGTAAGGGGTGTGGGAGACTGGTAAACGAGGTGACAGTTGTTGTCAGTGGGGCTTGCAGCTGCATCAGTGCCTCTGTCAGTCATATAAAGGTGACCGTCACGGATTTCCCACTCTGCGCGGTACTGCTGGAAGTCCCAAAGAGTGTAAGGATCAGAGAAATCGTTCTCATAGATAACGGTCTCTGCTGCACATACACCGATTGCAAGCAAAGCAGCTACGCAAAGCATAACTAAAAACTTTTTCATTGTAATTTCCTCCAAAAAATAATTTTTTTGCACAGTTATTTTAGCATTATTTACAAGAGTTGTCAATAAAAGAATGCCGAAAGGATAACAAAATCCAAATCCTGCCCATAAAATGCAAAATGACGATAATATTTCACATCAAAATTTGATTTTGAGTTTTTTTCGCCACACAAAGACGTATGCACGCAGAAGCTGCGACAGCGCACAGTCATATACGACAAACACTATATTTGCAAGCAGGAGCGTAAGTATCTCGAACCAAAGTGCCTCCGCAATAACGTATCTCACTATCGCAAGCATTGCTGCCGTGCAGATATTGAGAAGCAATATTTTCAGCACAAGGCAGCGCCATCCGCGAAATTTTTTCTCAAAAAACGCTTTTGCCATCGGGTAAAATCCGAGAAATCCGACAAAAATGAGCCCCGCAGTCTTTATCGGCAGAAGTATCAGCGAAAGAACCCCCGAAACTGCATATGTCAGCCACGCATACCGCGCGCCCGTTTCCACAAGCACAAGCAGAACGCACATCGAGGCGACAGCCGCAGTAGAAAGGTCAAGTATTTCAAAGAGACAACCCGCGTACATTATCGCAACGCCGAGCGCACTCATCAGCGCGGCAAGCGCAAGTCTTTTTGTATTTTTCATCAGCAGCAGGAAATAAGGTCTCCTCCGCAGCATTCGCAGCAGGAGTCAAGACAGAGAAGATTGCAGCAGCAGTCACATCCCGTACTGTTGCACACCGCCATATCGGCGGAACTGCTCTGAGTGTTCATACTCTCCATTTTCAGGCGTGCCTGACGGTACTCCTGATTATACGGATCCATACGGCAGGCGGTGTCAAAATGCTTTGTTGCATCGTGGTACCATCCGCGGCGAAGAAGCACACAGCCACGCAAAAAGTTCCACTCAGCATCGCGCTTGTCGGCGGGTACGCGATCAAGCGCCTCCTCAGCAGCAGAATACATACCGCTATTTATCATCGTTCGTATTTCGGCAAAGTTGCTGTTTGCAGTGCTATTACCGCCGTATCCGCCCGAGGTGCCGTAGCCGGTCTGGCCCTTGCCTGCACGCATATCCTTGATAGCCTCGTACGCTTCATTGATCTGCTGCATTTTCTCGGTTGCCATTTCCTTTAGCCCGTCATCAATATAACGGTCGGGATGATATTTTTTGGCGAGCTTTCTGTACGCCTCCTTGATTTCGTCATCGGTAGCGCTCTCGCTCACTCCTAAAATCTCATAAGGGTTCTTGTTCACTCTCTGTCTCCTTCTTATACACCGCTTTCTTTGCCGCTGCAGGCATTCCGAGCTGCAGGATATTGCGTATTATAGGTGTAAATATATTATCCTGTGCAAGGTCGGCGGCCGCCGCCGCAAGTGCAAGGTCATTGCCAAGCGCAATTTCTATAAGGCGCCGCTCGGTGTCACCCACACTCCCGTAAAGCAGTAAAAACGGATTGTAGCTATTCTTAGCCGCATCCTCGCCTATATCATCGGCAGCATCTACCGCATATATCCATCTTCCGGTGCGAAAGCCGATTTCATATGCTATTTTCTCCTTGCCGCCCGAAAGTCCGTATGCAAACACATCGCCGAGCAGTCTGCCAAAAATCTCAGCAGGTGCATCAACACTGCTTCTTAGCTCCTTTTCAACAGTCGAAAGCTCGGAAAGCGTATTTTCTGTTCTTTTATATAATATATCAAGATTAGCACGCTTTTTAGCGCTTTTTGAAAAAAGATACGCAAGTCTGCGGACAAACCGCTTAAAACCGCGCTCATCTGCGATATCGTCGCATATCTTGCCGTGAGTCAGCAGTGCGCTTACACGCGCGGCGTATTCAAGCTCACCGTCATGCACGACATACTGCCGCTTTTTAAAGGGGTGCATTATGCACCTGCCCTTTTTAAACACAGGCACACCGCCGGTGAGCGCCATACGCACGGTATAGAGAAAGACCATATCATATGAAAGCGAAAGGCGCGAGCACTGCCCCGTGCATCTGCCCATTTCACGGCAGAGTCCGCAGTATGCGGCACGGTATAGCGTGTCCTGACGCAAGGTCAGTTCCTCACGCTGTGCGCGAACATATCCGAACATAATCTCCCTCCGATAAATATATATTTTAGTATATTTTACACCATATTCTGCCTTTTAGCAAGGCAAATGCAAAAACTTTCACAAGTTCAACATATTGGGCGAGGGGATATATCCAAAAATTTCCTATTGCTTTTTTCCAAAAGTTTGCTATAATAGGATTAGGAAGTGTTCTCATTATTAATTTAGAAAGGATGGTAACAATGAATACAAAACAAAAATCGCTCGTTCTTGAAGTCGTTCGCGAAACTTGTGACCACAAGACAGCGGAAGAAATATATATCGCGGCAAAGGCAAGAATGCCGCAAATCGCTATGGGCACGGTGTACCGTAACCTTGCACAGCTTGTAAGCGACGGCATTGTCCGCAAGCTCGAGATCCCAAATGCACCGGACCGTTATGACGGCTGCACCGAGTGCCACGAGCATCTTTACTGCCTTGGCTGCGGAAAGGTGCTTGACATATGGTGCGGCGACCTGCACGACAGGCTTGAGGCTGCTACGGGACAAAAGCTTTCTTCATACACATTAAATCTTCGCGGCTACTGTAAAGATTGCACCGAAGGCTGATTAAATGTAAAAACTTGCAAAGGTTACCCTTTGCAAGTTTTTATTTCTTTTTCATCGTGTGAAGGTCGCTGCGGAGGAATTTTATAGCACGTTCAACCGCGTCCTTTGAGTTTTTCCACGGCTCGTCCTCATATCTGTAGTCAAACTTTTTGCAAAACCAC
>JAZSKM010000131.1:0-3530 GCA_045534835.1 Eubacteriales bacterium
TACCTCGCCGCCGGGTAGCCAGATATCGGGGAGCTCAATCTGAAGACCGTCAATAATCTTCTGCTTGAAAAGACCGTATTCATAGAAGAGCGAAAAGCCTGTTGCGGGATAATCGAGCGAAGAGAGCGAGTCCATAAAGCAGGCTGCAAGACGGCCGAGACCGCCGTTGCCAAGACCTGCATCAGGCTCAAGCTCATACAGCTTTTCAATATCAAAGCCGAGCTTTTTAAGTGCACCCTTGTAGGCATCAACTACGCCGAGGTTGTGAAGGTTGGTTTTAAGTGAACGTCCAAGCAGGAATTCCATACTCATATAGTAAACGCGCTTGGAACCGGTGTTGTTTACATTGTCTTTAAAGTTTTTGCGCTTCTCTGTCAGTATATCTTTTACGGTCATTGCCGTTGCCTTATACATCTGCTCAGGCGAGGCGTCTTTGGGTGTACAGCCGAAATATCTGGAAAGCTTTTTCTCCAGTGTTTCGGCGACTGCTTTGACTTCTGCGGAATTAGAGTTCATTTCTTAGGTATTCTCCTTGTAATTAAAGTTCATTATACATTTCCATGTATTTAGCTGCCGATGCTCCCCAAGAGAAGTCGGTAGCCATAATTTTCATAATAAGTTTACGGCGGCGAGACTTGTCGCGCCAGAGAGCGATAGCGGCCAAAGTGCGCTCGTAGAGCTCATCTGCATTATAGTTTGCAAATGTAAAGCCGTTACCATACATTTTGCCGTCCTCTTCGTAGTAGGGCTTTATCGAGTCGAAAAGGCCGCCGGTTTCGCGCACTACGGGAATTGCGCCATAGCGTGAAGCAATCATCTGCGAAAGGCCGCAGGGCTCACTCTTTGAGGGCATAAGGAAGATGTCGCAGGCAGCATATATCTTCTTTGACATATCGCGGTTATAGAGGATAAGGCTGCGTACCTTGTCGCGGTGGCGCTCTTCAAGTCCGCGCATAAATGCCTCGTACTCATAGTCGCCCATACCGAGGATAACGAGCTGGATGTCATCCTCAAGCAGTTTGTCAACGATAGGTGTGAAAATGTCAAGTCCCTTATGCGAAACAAGACGGGATATAAGAGCAACCATAGGAACGTCATCTCTTACGGGAAGAGCAAGCTCTTTTTGCAGAGCCTTTTTGTTCTCAGCCTTCTTTGCAGGTGCTTTTGCCGAGAAGTTAGCGGCAATAACACTGTCGGTTTCGGGATTGTAAAGCTCATAGTCGATACCGTTGAGGATACCGCGGAGCTTAGCACCTTCTTTAATAAGCTGATAATGCAGACCGTGCGAGAAAACAGGGCTCTTAATCTCGGCAGCATATGTCGGGCTAACGGTAGAAACTCTGTCACAGCACTCGATAGCCGCCTTCATAAGGTTGAGGCAGTTATCATATGTCATAACGCCGAGGTGCTCTTCACCAAGACCGAAAAGACCGCCAAGTACAAACGGGTCGTACTTACCCTGGTATTCTATATTATGGATAGTAAACACGCTCTTTACACCCTGATAACGCGGGTCTTTTTTATATTTGAGGTTGAGATACACTACAGAGAGTGCAGCCTGCCAGTCGTGAGCGTGAAGAATGTCAGGCATAAATCCGATCTCGGGGAGAGCGGCAAGAACTGCCTCACAGAAGTAGGCATAGCGCTCACCGTCATCGTAATAACCGTAAAGCTTGCCCTCTCTACCAAAGTACTGCTCGTTGTCAACGAAGTAATATGTGATACCCATATGCTTAAGTTCACGGATGCCTACGTACAACTCGCGCCAACCGAGGGCAACAGAGCCTTCGCAAACTGTAGTCATCTTGGCGCGCCAATCATCGGATACCTGACGGTAAAGCGGCATAATAACGCGCACGTCTGCACGGTCGCCTGCGTATTTCTGGATTTCAGCCGGCAGAGAGCCGAGCACATCGCCAAGACCGCCGGTAGCAGCAAAGGGGAGCGCCTCGGAGCCGACAAAAAGTATTTTTTTCATTATATAATTACTCCTTTGTCAATAAAGAAGGGAAGCGTTTCGTGGCCGGAGAGAGTTCTGCCGTCACGGATAACGGTATTCTTGTCAGCAATAACACAGTTAAGACAAGCATCCTTGCTGATAATAGAGTCCTGCATAACGATAGAGTTCTTTATTACAGCGCCCGCTGCTACGTGAACACCGCGGAAGATTACGGAGTTTTCAACAGTACCCTCGATTATACAGCCGTCGGCGATAAGAGAATTCTGTACCTTTGCGGTTGCAAGATACTTGGTCGGAGCAGAGCTGCGTACCTTGGTGTATACGGGGTGATAGGGAATCTCAAAGAGCTGAGCGCGTATCTCGGGCCTCAGAAGATCCATATTGCACTGATAGAAAGCCGCCATTGAGTTTATCGTTGCGGAATAGCCCTCGTAATTGTAAATGTAATAATCGTAGTTGCGCAGATTCTTTGCAATGATGTCGTGGTAGAAGCTGGTGTAGCCGTGAGCGGTAGCATCGCGGATGATGTTGAGAAGCAGGGTGCGCTTCAGAACAAATATGTTCATAGAAACATTGTGATAACCGTCGTCAGCCGCGGTATGCTCGGAAACATCCTCAATATGGCCTAACATATCGGCATCAATAAGGATCTCCTTGCCTATTCCCTCATCTGTAACCTTCTTGCGGTGAGTAACTATAGTGATGTCTGCACGGGTTTCAATGTGACGGTCAAGCAGTTTCTGGTAGTCCATAGTATAGATGCGGTCACAGTCGGTCATAAGGACATATTCCTCTTTGGAACGCTCGATAAAGTTGGCAGCGCCCTTGAGAAGCTCAAGGCGCGCGGTATGGAGCGACTCGCCCTTTGCCGAGTCATAGGCGGAAACAAAGGGAGGGAGCATCTTGATACCGCCGCTGCGGCGTGCAAGGTCCCAGTCCTTACCTGTACCGATATGGTCCATCAGCGACTGGTAGTTGTAGTTAGTGATAACACCAACCTTGGTTATATCGGAGTTTACCATATTGGAAAGCTCAAAGTCGATCATACGGTATCTGCCGCCTACAGGGATAGAGGCGATAGCGCGGCGGCGGGTAAGTTCAGGGATGGCATAGTCGTGTATGTTAGAAAAAATCAATCCGATAGCATTCATCTTAAAAAACCCTCCTTATTCCGAAATCATTTCGCCGTCGGCAACCTTTTGGCCTGCGGCAACAGTAACGTTCTTACCGATAACGGCAAGACCCTTGGCACTGTCCTTAGGTGCGCCCACCTTTGCACCCTCTTCAAGGGTGATATTCTCGTCAAGAATAGCAAAGTTGACCGAAACGTCTTTTCCTACATAGGTATTAGCCATAATAACGCTGTCCTTTACTACAGCGCCCGTTTCAACGGTAACACCGTGAGAGAGCACTGAGTTTATAACAGTGCCGTAAATCTTACAGCCCTCGGTAACGATAGAATCGGTAACGACAGCACCGCTGCCTACAAACTGCGGGGGGCTTACTGAGGAACGGGAGAAGATTCTGCCGCGGCCCTCTTCGTTCATTGAGAAGGCGGGATTTGTGCCGA
>JAZSKM010000051.1:0-8534 GCA_045534835.1 Eubacteriales bacterium
ACTGCCTTCTAAGCAGTAGGTCGAGGGTTCGAGTCCCCCAAGGTACGCCATATTTATGGTGGGCGTAGCTCAGTTGGTTAGAGCGCCAGGTTGTGGCCCTGGAGGTCATGGGTTCGATTCCCACCGCTCACCCCAGAAAAAGCATCGACAGCGTCGATGCTTTTTTATCATTATTTTTCCTGCACCGTACTACAATCAATCTTTTGGATGGAATTCAGTAAATGTCAGAAACACGAAAAATTTATTTTGCACGGCTCATAGGAAGATGTATTGTTTTTCTCCTTACCGTTATTCTTTTCATTTTAGGCAGAGAAGAATTTAACATCGTTGGCGGGTGGAATTTTTTCAGCCGCTTCTCTGTCCTGCACATCCTTTGGACACTTTGGGTATGGGATATGATTATGCAGCTGATACCCGTAAAGGCTCACATCTCCATAGGCTCGCAAAAGCAGTTTCTTTCCCTGTTCAAGCCGATAAAAGAAAAAATTAATTACAGCAATTTAAAAAAATATATTGTTGATACTACAAAATCCGCATACAAGGTAATGCTTATATGGATTGCCTTAGTAGCAGTAATTGCCTTTTTGTATAACAGATTGAGTCTCGTCGTACCTAAGCACGTTTTAAGCTAGACATTTTTTTATGTGTGCGACCTTATCTGCGTTCTTATATGGTGCCCTTTTAGGCTGATTATGGGAAACAAATGCTGTACGACCTGCCGTATTTTCAACTGGGACCACCTGATGATGTTTGCGCCCTTTATTGTAGTAAAAGGCTTTTACTCATATACTCTGGTTATTCTTTCTTTTGTAATTTGGCTTGTATGGGAAATATGCGTATTCACATATCCCGAAAGATTCTGGGAAAACAGCAATATGGCGCTGAAATGCACCGAATGTACAGACAAGCTCTGCACACAATATTGCAGAAAGTTAAGAAGAAAATAGCAAACAACCGCGCCCTTGGCGCGGTTGTTTGCTATTTTTAGAAAATTATCGGCAGACATTTTGCCTTTGTTGCGCTAATATAATCGTCAGGACTAAGCCTTATCTGTGAACCGAGTCTGCCGCCTGAAACCATGATTTTATCAAAGAGAATGCAGGTTTCATCAATTACGGCGGGATAATCCTTCTTCATACCGATAGCAGTACAACCGCCGCGGACATATCCGGTAACCTTTGTAATATCCTTTACGGGAATAAGCTCTACAGCCTTTTCACCGACGGCGCGTGCCGCCGCTTTAAGGTCAAGCTCCTTGGCAACAGGAATTACAAATGCAAAGTATCCGCCGCTCTTGCCGACTGCCACGAGCGTTTTGAAGGTAGACTCCTCGGGCTGACCGAGCTTCTTAGCCAGATGAACACCGTCAATAAATTCATCACACTCATAAGTGATTACTTCATATTCAATGCTATGCGTATCGAGAATACGCATAGCATTTGTTTTTACATCCTTTCCCTTCGCCATCAGTTATGAATACCCGCCTTTTCCAGACAGCAAATTACGTGTTTGCCGTAAAGTGCGTGCGCGGCGGTGTTGGGGTGAACTCCGTCTGCAAAGAAATGATTATCGCTCGGCACAGCGTCACGGCCGTCGATTATGGTTATACCGTACTCAGTGTAATACTCGGTGAGTATATCATATATCTTTGCAAAGGGCAAACGCTGTCCCTCAAATTTATTCCATGCATCACGCCAGAGAGGAAGTATGCCGAAAATTTTCGCATTGGGATATAATTTACAAAGCTTGTCAATATACGCCTTTGCCATACTGCGGTATTTTTCCTCGTCAAGACCATAGCGGCTCCAGTCGTTGGTACCGTAGGCAACAGTAATTACATCAGGCTCATAATCGAGTTCCTCATCAAGAGAGTCGGCGCAGAAAATGAATCCGCCAACCGCCTGATTAAGAACAATTGCATTGGAGTAGTGGGTTGCAACCATACCCGCATAGCTTGTTGAAGTAAACTGGCTATCGTAGCCGTGCGTAATAGAGTCGCCGTACATAAGTATCTTCATCTTGCCCTCGGTGGGAGTAGGGCTGAAGTTTGAGCCGTCATCGAGAGTAAAGTTCCATATTTCAAGTGCGCAGGTATACGGAAGGAAAATACGAACGCGGCGTTCCTTTTTCTCCGCGAACTCGTACGAAAATCTTCTTATTCCAGCAGTGCCGTTAAAATTTGTGAAGGTGTAAACAAAACGGTCGTTTTCATACACGTCAAAAGAAATATAGCGACGGCTTGCCTTCATCATCGGCATAAAGTCAAACATAATAGCCTTGCCGTCATAGATAAAGTCAAAGCACACGCCTGCATTGAAGTGTGGGTGTGCGGGAAGATTGTACTTCTTGTAAACCTCCCACTGCTTCGGGGTAAAACGGTTAATGCGTATACCGTTATCAGGTGTTTCTGTCACACCGATGCAGTTTGAAGCAAGTTTTCCAAGCTCTGTGTTCTTAAGTATCATTGTTTTATTCTCCTTTTGGTAGCACACCAATGTAATTAAATTCAGGTATAAAGCTTTCGGATACGCTTTCCGCATCCTGCAAAAAAAGCTTGCTTATTCCGAGAAGCTCGGCATATCCGCATACCTCGTCATACTCACTGTCGGTAACAGGGCGCATAAGCTCGGAAGCATTGCAGTTTATCTGCGGCGTGTACTGCCGCATAAGCGACAGATATGCGTTATCCTTGCATATATCATAAAAGAGATCAATAACGTCCTTGGAGTCCGAGGAAAGTGTAGGCAATAACAGATGGCGTACAATAACACCCTTTTTCATCAAATCTCCGTCAAAGATACATTTCGGCTGTTGTCGCATCATTTCCCCAAGAGCTTCTACCGCCCTTTGCGGATAGTCTTTTGCGTGTGAATATCTCTGCGAAATACTGCCTGATGCGTATTTAAAATCAGTAAGATATATGTCGACAATACCCTCAAGCATTCTGAGAGTTGTCACGCTCTCATAGCCGCTTGTATTCCATACAAACGGCAGGTCGAAGCCGGTAGTTTTTGCCATAGTGACGGCGGTTATTATCTTATCTGCATACTGGGTAGGCGAAACAAGGTTTATGTTGTGTGCACCCTTTTCTTTTAGTTCAAAAAAGATGTCACACAGCCGCTCTACGCTTATTTCAAGCCCGTCGCCGCCGCTTGAAATAGAACGGTTCTGACAATAAACGCATTTCAGGGGGCAGTGTGAAAAGAAAACCGTTCCGCTCCCATTCTCTCCCGAAATCGGCGGCTCCTCCCAAAAATGGAGCGAGGCTCGCGCAACCTTTAACGTATCGGGTGCGCCGCAAAAGCCCTGCATTTCTCTACGGTCTGTGCCGCACTCTCTCGGGCAGAGCCTGCAAGAATTGTTCTCTGTCATCTGAATATACAATATAAAACTATAATATGTAACGGATAGAACGCGTAAAAGGCGTACTGCAGTACCTTTTTAAGCACAGGCGATTTCGGCGAGCCGCTCTTGCCGTTATACAAGAAAATCAATATAAGCGACAGCGCCGCAACGCACTGTATAGTATCCATAAAGCTAATTTCACCACTCGGCAAAAATACACTGACAAAAGGTATACCGCCAAACGATACACCAAGCGATGCAGAAAGTGCTTTTGTAAAAAAGCGCCATATTGAAAGCAATGTAGCACCTATGGCAAGCGAAACTCTGTTTTCAGTCTTCTCTGCATCAAATAGACCAAACAGTGCTACCCACAGTACACCAAGGGCGCCATAATCAGCACTGATAAATGCCGCCGCATACGACATAACAAGAAATGTCGGCAAGGAGAAAACCAAGTAATGCTTAAATTTGCTCTTAAGATAACGGTTTGCCGCTAAAAAGCAAAGCCCGACAAATAAAGTAAAGAATATGTTATCAAGCGAGGGGCGCGGAATTGCTCCGCCAAACTTCACAAATGCTATGCTGCCCGAAAAACAGAAATCAAATGCAAACTCGGATATCACAGCAAAAACAAGCAAGCGTACCGCATAGTTATAAAGGTTTCTTGTGTACCTAAATCCATTTGCTATAAGAAACGCGAATACCGGCATTGAAAGCCGCCCTATTATACGGCAAACAGCGTTTCCCGTATAATAGCCTATGTGGTCAACAAGCATTAAAAGTACCGCTATGCCGCGGAGTACAAGTGCGCTCATACACATTCTCCTCTTTTTTTAAAATTATACCACAAGTAATTATTTTTACAATATTTTTTCAAAAATAATTGACTAAAACTTCAACTGTGATATAATAGTTAACAGGTTAACTATTAACGCATTAACTATCGGAGGTGTATATGGCTGATATAAGAAATACTTCTTCGCCACGCGAGCTTATACATATGCTCATAGTGACTATGAAGGAGCACAGACGTATTTTTGATGCTATGCGTGAGCAAACAGGTCTTGGCAGAACGGCGCACCGTATGATGATGATTCTCTCCGACAATCCCGATGGCTGTTCGCAAACACAGCTTGCCGAAACGCTTGACGTAAGTACGGCGGCGGTTGCAGTAACGCTGAAAAAAATGGAGAACGACGGATACATTTTGCGTTCAGCAAGCCCGCTTGATTCACGGCTTAACACAACGGTGCTTACCGAAAAAGGCAAGAATATCGTGATGCAATCTCACAAAGCCTTTGGAGAAATTGACAACGCTATGTTCAGCGGTTTCTCGGATGACGAGATGTATAATTTCGAGCAGTATATAACAAGACTGCAGGATAACATCCGAAATTTTGAATCAGGAAAGGATGATGATATATGAAAAGATGGCTGAAATACATTGCGCCCTACAAACTGTACTTTATTCTCGGCCCCCTCTGTATGATTGTAGAGGTGCTCGGAGAAGTAATTATGCCGAAGCTGTATTCTTTTATCGTAAAGAAAGCAGAAACGCAGCTTACCGCTGACACAGGCTTTGTATGGTTTGTTATCGGTATGGCAGTTCTTATGATAGTCGTTGCCGTGCTGATGATGCTCGGAGGCATCGGCGGCGCCTTCTACGGTGCTAAGGCATCTGTAAACTTCGGCAGCGACCTGCGACTTGATGTTTACAAAAAGGTGCAGAAATTTTCATTTGCTAACATTGACAAGTTCCGTACCGGCTCGCTCATTACAAGACTAACTAATGATGTAACGCAACTTCAGAACTTCGTCAATATGCTGCTCCGTATGTTTTTGCGCACACCCGGTATGCTTATCGGTGCGGTAATTATGACGATTACCATAAGTCCAAGACTTGCACTTGTCCTTGCTATCTCCATTCCGCTGCTCGGCACACTGCTTTTTGTGGTAATGAAAGTAGGTTTTCCGCGCTTTGGAATTATGCAGTCAAAGGTAGATGCGCTTAACAACACCGTCGGCGAAAACTTTACCAACATCCGCGTGGTAAAATCCTTTGTGCGTGAAGACTACGAAGAAGAAAAGTTTGACGTTGCCAATGAAAATCTCCGTAATGCCGCTATGCGCGCGATGAATGTTATGATTTTCACACAGCCCGTTATGACTCTCGTTATGAACCTCACAACCCTTGCAGTAGTCTGGTTTGGCGGAAATATGGTTCTCTTTGACACACTTCCCTACAGCGACTTCAACGCTCTGCTTACATACATAAATCAAATACTTATGTCGCTGATGATGGTAACTATGCTCTTTATGAGCTCCTCACGTGCTGCCGCTTCCGCAAAGCGTATCGGCGAGGTGCTTGACGAAGTGGTTGACATAAACGATGACACAGCCGCATTCAAGGATACCACTGTAAGCCGCGGAGAGGTGGAATTTAAGAATGTAAGCTTCCGCTACTACAAAAACAGCCCCGACTGCGTGCTGAAGGACATTGACTTCAGCATAAAAGCAGGTGAAACGCTGGGTATAATCGGCGGTACGGGCAGCGGCAAGTCAACACTCGTTTCGCTTATTCCCCGCCTTTACGATGCCGACGAGGGAGAGATACTTATTGACGGCATAAACGTGCGTGACTACTCGCTGTACGCACTGCGCGAGGGCATAGGTATGGTGCTGCAGAAAAACCTGCTCTTTTCGGGAACAATAAAGGAAAATCTGCGTTGGGGCAATGAAGAGGCTACTCTCGAAGAGATGATGGCCGCCGCCGACTCTGCTCAGGCTGACAGATTTATCAAAACCTTTGACGGCGGATACGATTACGAAATTGAGCGCGGCGGCGCAAACGTGTCCGGCGGTCAGAAGCAGCGACTCTGCATAGCGCGCGCACTGCTCAAAAAACCGAAGATCCTCATTCTCGATGACTCTACAAGCGCAGTTGATACCGCGACAGAGGCAAAGATTCGCGAGGCTTTTGCAACTACGCTTAAGGACTCGACAAAAATCATCATCGCGCAGCGTATCACCTCGGTTATAGATGCAGACCGCATTTTAGTTCTTGACGACGGCGAAATCGCAGGTCTTGGTACGCATAGTGAGCTTCTCAACACTTGCGAAGCATACAAGGAAATCTATACTCTCCAAATGGAAAACAAGGGGGTGGGACTCGATGGCTAAGCGCACATTAGAAGATCTGCAAAAGCAGTATAACTCTTATGCATCAACCGCGAAAAGTGCCGGTATGCCGATGATGCGAGGTCCCGGCGGACGCGGTCCGGGAGGTCCCGGTGGGCGCGGTATGCCCGTGGTAAAGCCGAAAGGCGACTCTAAAAAGATAATCGGCAGACTGCTGAAATATATCGGTGCATATAAATACCTGCTTTTAACCGCATTTATCTTCCTGATAATCTCGGCAATTTCAGGCGCTGCTGCATCTTACCCCCTCCGTTTTATACTGAATGTGCTGACAGGTGATATCCCAACTGCGAGCACCGAAGAAGCTATCGGAAAAATTCTGTTTTATATGGCAATTCTCGGCGGTATATACATAACTAACATCATCGCACAGTACTGTCAGGCAAAGATGATGCTTCACATCTCGCAAAACTCTATTAAAAGACTGCGCCGCGACCTTTTTGCCAAAGTACAGAAACTGCCGATAAAATTCTTTGACAACGAAAGCCACGGCGAAATAATGAGCCGTTTCACAAACGATGTTGACAACATTGCAATGATGCTTGACCACACGCTCACAAGCCTTGTTTCGGGCGTTGTCACGCTTGTGGCTACCTTTGTATTTATGTGCATCACAAACATCTGGCTCACGATCATTACTGTTGTATTTATCCCGATATTCATTTTCGGCGGCATGGCAATAACCAAGCGTTCACGTAAGTATTACTCCTCACAGCAGGCCGCCCTCGGCGCTGTTAACGGCTACGTGGAAGAAACCGTTTCGGGACAAAAAGTTGTCAAGGTCTTCAACCACGAGGACACCTGTATCGACGAATTTGCGCTTCTCAACGATGACCTTAGAGCAAAGCAGATAGGCGCACAGTTCTACGGTGGTATTATGGGCCCGATTATGGGTAACACCAGCCAGATAAGCTACTCTATAACAGCAGGTATTGGCGGTCTTCTCTGCCTTACGGGTAACTTTGACCTTGGAGGTCTTGCAATCTTCGTTGACTATTCAAGAAAATTCGCGCGCCCGATAAACGAAATTTCTATGCAGATGAACACGGTATTCTCCGCCCTTGCAGGTGCAGAGCGTGTGTTTGACATACTCGACCGCACAGAAGAAGAGCCTGATGCTCCCGATGCATCGGCTATGCCCGATATGCGCGGATATGTAAAGCTTAGCAATGTTACTTTCGGCTATGTACCCGAAAAAACTGTTCTTAAAAACATCTCACTCTATGCAAAGCCCGGACAGAAAATAGCATTTGTCGGTTCCACAGGTGCAGGAAAGACTACCATAACAAATCTCATTAACCGTTTTTATGATATTGAGTCGGGCGAAATTACTATTGACGATGTAAATATCCGAAATATACAGCGCGATGTTCTCAGAAAGAATATTGCAATGGTGCTTCAGGACACTCACCTCTTTACCGGAACAGTTATGGAGAATATACGCTACGGACGTCCCGATGCTACAGATGAAGAGGTTATTGCCGCGGCAAAATCCGCAAGTGCGCACAGCTTTATAATGCGCCTTGAGCACGGCTATGACACGGTTATTACGGGTGACGGTGCAAATCTCTCGCAAGGTCAGCGCCAGCTTCTCAATATTGCAAGAGCCGCTGTTTCAAAGGCGCCTATACTCATTCTTGACGAGGCGACTAGCTCTGTTGACACACGTACCGAGCGGCATATCGAACACGGTATGGACCGACTTATGCAGAATCGCACTACCTTTGTTATCGCGCACCGCCTTTCTACAGTTCGCAATGCCAATGCGATTATGGTTCTCGAAAAGGGAGAAATCATAGAACGCGGAACTCACGACGAGCTCCTCGAAATGAAGGGCAGGTACTATGAGCTGTATACAGGAAAAAAGAAGCTTGACTAGCAAAAAATGAACCGCTATTGCGGTTCATTTTTTTGTTTCAGGGATTTTGAGCAGCCACGGTACCACGCCAAAAGGTATTGCTACATACGGAAATCTGTATATGAACAAACAA
>JAZSKM010000146.1:0-3355 GCA_045534835.1 Eubacteriales bacterium
CTGTCATCTTGAGCGAAGCGAAGCGAAGCCGATACTAATAGGGCAAACGCGTCAGAGATAAATTCTACTGGGGCGAAACTTCGCATCGACCGAAGGTCGTATTTGCTCGTAGAATGACGCGTGGTGGTGCTAGCAATAGCAAAAAAATTGTTCTCACGAACCATGAGAACGACTTTTTTATGGGTTTCCTTTATGAATGGCACCGCTTTTGCGGTGCTATTTTTATGCAAAAAGGAAAATGCCAAGCAACTATATATTGTTGCTTTGTTTCGTTGACAAAGTAGTTTCTTTGTGCTACACTTATATTAAATTGTAAAAATATGCAGTATCACAAAAACTTTTCCAAAAAGGATGGAACGCAATATGAAAAAGCAAACTTTCGCACTCTATTTTGGAAATCGCGGATTTATGCCCGCCGAGCTTATCGAGGGCGCTCGCGAGGATATGGTAGAGGCTGTGAGAAATGCGGGGTACGATTATCTTATTATGGATAAAGATGCTACCAGATACGGAGCAGTTGAGACCCGCGATGAAGGAAGAAAGTATGCAGCATGGCTCAAATCCCACGAGGGAGAATATGACGGCGTAATTCTTTGTATGCCCATATTCGTGGACGAGAACGGCGCAATTGCTGCGCTTCAGGATGCGGGCGTGCCGATTCTGATGCAGGCATATCCTGATGAAATAGGCAAGATGGATTTTCAGCATCGCAGAGATGCATATTGCGGAAAGTTTTCTGTTACCGACGTGTTTGAACCGTATCAAGTTCCGTATACCGTTATGACTCCTCACGTTGTGCATCCACTTACTCCTGCATTTACACAGAATCTCCACGATTTTGCTGCGGTATGCCGCGTAGTAAACGGTATGAAGCGCTTTACTATCGGCTGTATCGGCGCAAGAACCACCGCGTTCAAGACCGTGCGCTTTGACGAAGTTACTATGCAGCGCCACGGCATCAATGTTGAGAGCTTTGACCTTTCCGAACTGTTTGAGTTTGTTCGCGCAAAGGCTGATGACGATGTTAAGGTTATCGAAAAGATTGCAACACTTGAGAATTATACCGATTTCAGTAATATTCCTGCTGACAAGAAGACTATGCTTGCGAAAATCAGCGTAGTTATCGATGAATACATAGAAACATATCACCTTGATGCTGTATCGCTCCGCTGCTGGAACGAGATGGAAACCTATCTCAGGGTTTGCCCCTGTGTGCTTATCAGCGAGCTTAACGACAGAGGCATCGTTGCCTCCTGCGAGATTGATATGTGCTCTGCGATTACCATGCGCGCGCTTCAGCTTGCTACTGAGGGACCTGCAGCCTGTCTTGACTGGAACAATAACTACGGCGACGATCCCGACAAGGTTATTCTTTTCCACTGCGGCTCCACCGCGCAGAAGCTTATGGCAGCCAAGGGAACGGTAACATCACACAAGATGTTTGACAAGGGCGATCCCGGTAGCGGTTGGGGTACAAACGAGGGTAGGATCGGTGCATTCCCGATGACCTTCTCTAACTGCAAGACCGAGGACGGCAAGATTACTATTTACTTCAGTGAGGGCGAGTTCACCGAGGATAATATTGAGGATGCATTCTTCGGCTGTGGCGGCGTTGCCAAGATTGACGACCTCCAAAATAAGCTTATCCGTCTTGCAAGAGGCGGCTTTAAGCATCATACCACCGTTGCCAACGGACACGTAAAAGCAATTCTCGAAGAAGCATTTAAATATTATCTTGGCTACGATGTAGTTAGTATAGAGGGGTAAATTATGTATTTAGGCGGACTAGACATAGGAACTACTGGCTGTAAACTCAGCGTTTACGATGACAAAGGTAACTTTGTTGCAAATTCATACAGAGAATATGAGGCTTCGAGAAAAAGCGGTGCTCACGAGATTGATGCCACGGTAATATTCGATGCGGTATGCACGGTTATAAGTGAAATCGCAAAGAACCACGACGTTAAGGCAATAGGCGTTACTTCCTTTGGAGAAGCATTTGCAATGCTTGACGAAAATGATAACGTGCTGCTTCCCTCAATGCTTTATACCGACCCGCGCGGCGAAGAGCAAGTGAATGAGCTTTGCGAAAAACTTGGCAGGGACAAACTTACCTACATAGCTGGTGCCAAGCCGCATCAGATGTATAGCCTGCCAAAGATTATGTGGGTAAAGAAAAACCTCCCAGACGTGTATGCCAAGACGAAACGTATTCTCCTTATTGAAGATTATATTGTCTATATGCTTTCGGGCAAGGCTAATATGAACTATTCGCTTGCCGCAAGAACAATGGCACTTGATATCCGAAACAAATGCTGGAGCAGGGAAATTCTCGATGCCGCAGGTGTAGACGAGGCGCTCCTTTCCACCCTTGTTCCCGCTGGAACGGTTGCAGGAGATATTCTTCCCGAAATGGCGGAAAAGCTTGGACTTAGCAAGGATACAAAGATTGTTAACAGCGCACACGATCAGGTAGCGACCGCTATTGGTTGCGGAGTTTTCGAGGCAGGGCAGGCTGTTGACGGTACCGGCACAGTTGAGTGTGTAACACCCGTCTTTGACGGTGTACCCGATAACAAGTCGCTTTACGAAGACGGCTATTCGGTAGTGCCTCACGTTTTTGACGGCAAATATGTTTGTTACGCAGTTTCATACACGGGCGGCGCTGCGATAAAGTGGTTCCGCGACAACCTTTCGGCTGAGAAATCCTATAAAAAGCTTGACGAGTCGGTAGGCGATGCACCAACGGGAATACTTGTGATGCCTCATTTTGCAGGCGCGGCAAATCCGTATATGGATATTTCCTCCAAGGCGGCAATCGTGGGACTTGGAATAGAGCATAGCGGAGCAGATATGTATAAGGCCATGATGGAGGGCGTTACCTATGAGATGATGCTCAACCTTGAGCATCTTGAAAAATGCGGTATAAAACCGGCAAAACTTTATGCGACAGGCGGTGGCGCGACAAGCGATGTTTGGATGCAGATAAAGGCAGACATACTGGGCCGCCCGATAACCTCTGTATGCGCTAAAGAGGTAGGCGCTTGCGGAACCTGTATGCTCGTAGGTGTTGCTATTGGCATTTATAATGACTTGCATGAGGCGAAGAAATATTTTGTAAAGGAAAACAAAACTGTTGAGCCAAACGGCGAAAAATCCGAAATCTACGCAAAGTATTTCGGTGCATACAAGCAGATTTACTCCGCCGTACGCCCGATAGTAAAGGAACTGAGAGATGAATAAGTACATAGGACATAAAAGTCAGATTTACGGAGTTGAAGAGGTGCGCCTTGTCGGTGGCAAGGGTGACGGGATGCGCCTTTTGCAGGTTAAAAACGGAAAAGGTCTGGAATTT
>JAZSKM010000046.1:0-3571 GCA_045534835.1 Eubacteriales bacterium
CAAATTTTTATCTTCAAGGAGATTGGCAGAGATGCAAAACATTATCAGCATTACAAACGATTTTATTCTTAGCACAGGAATTCGCTCTATACCACTTAAGATTGAGAATCTTGAAAGTATCTGCGAACTGCTCGGTTACACACTGCTTTCTTATCAAGAAGTTACAGAATTGCTGCAAAAACCCCGCTTCAAGAAATATACTATATACCCTGCCTTTACCATAAAAAACGACGATTATCGAATAGTACTTTTTAATAGTACGCTTTCTACAAGTACGCGCATTTTCGCCATAGCACACGAGATAGGGCATATTGTATTAAAGCATAATTATCATGGTGAAGTTGGTTTTACACAAGCCGATAGCGACTCGGAACGTGAAGCAAACACATTTGCCTATCAACTACTCGCGCCGCTGTGTGTGCTTAAAGCACTTAACATAACCGACACAGGCGATATAGAAAGCCTTACCTTACTCGATGGCAATCGAGCAAAATATGTACATAAAGCACTGCATCACTATCGAGAACAGCCTCGCGCAGATGAGCTTATAAAAGCGCATGGAATACAGCTACCGAAAAAGCGTTTTGATTTTTCTACAATACTGATATTATTGACAGCTTTACTTTTAGCATTTTCTATGCTTTTACGAAAGTTACCAACTTCGCAGATACCCGAAGAAACTACCGCAAACTTTTTCGAGGAACTGAAAGAAAAGCAACTGCAAACAGAGGGTGCGCTACCTACCGGAGCAGAAACATCACATATTTCTATGACTACTCTTTCACAAAGCGAAACCGTATATATAACGCGCTCAGGCGAGCGTTATCATAAACAAAATTGTTATCATATAAAAAATAGAACGGCTTCCACTCTTTCTGTTTCTGAAGCAATTAAGGAAGGTTATACTGCGTGTAAGTCGTGCTATAAGTAAGTAGGAGGATTGCCTGCATAATCACCAAAGTGTAATTATTGCAGAAATAATTACACCTATACTAATAATCCTATAGAAAGGAGCCGCATAAATGCCAATCTATAAAACGCAAAAGAAAAAAGAAGGCAAGCAAGGTTATCGTGTCGTTGTAAACTACACGGATCACAACGGAGAATACAAAACCGTAGAGCGGGTTGCATACGGCTCCACGGAAGCAAAAGAAAAAGAAACCGAGCTGTTGCAAGAATACGCAATGAGAAAAACTGCAGCAGTTAAGCGGCTTACAATAGCAGAGACTGCTGAAGAGTATTTAGGGTCTAAACAAAGCGAAACTCGCGCTTCAACGCATCAAAAGAATATTGATATATTGAACAATCATATACTACCGTATTTTTCCGAAATGCGTGTTGATAAGCTCACACCTTCAAAACTTCAGGAGTGGAAGAATAAGCTTACCGAAAAAGGCTTTGCGATACACCATCTGCAAAACATATACGGTACGTTCCGGGCAGTTTTGAATTATGCGGTACGCATGAAGTATATTGCAGAGAACCCGTTATCGGCGGTAGGTAATTTCAAGGATATGGACTTTACGCCTATCGCGGATAAATTGAAATATTACACTCCTGAGCAGTTTGTAAAATTTATGGCAGCTGCCAAAAAGTACGCAGAAAACGAAAACAGTGTTACCGCATGGGGCTATTATGTGTTCTTTGCCATAGCATGGTATATGGGCTTTCGCCCCGGAGAAAACAACGCCCTCAGATGGTCCCGTTTTGACGGTACCTATCTTTCGGTAAAGTCTTCTATAAACCAAAAAACAAAAGGGAACGGGTATGTTGAAACGCTCCCTAAGAATAAAACCTCATACCGCACGGTAAAAGCCCCCGAACCGCTTATTGAGATTTTGAACGAGCATCGGGCGAGGCAACAAATAAACGGCGCGTGGAACGAGGAATTTTTCATCTGTGGCGGCGATAAGTGCTTGCCTAACGCCACAATAGACAAACGCAACAGAGAGTTCTCTGCGGCGGCAGAATTGCCCCATATAGCGGTGTATGATTTTCGTCATAGTTTCGCAAGCTACCTTGCAAACGAAGGAATCAACATACAGGAAATAGCGCGCCGCATGGGACATTCCAACGTTAAGCGAACGTGGGAAACGTACGCACATCTATACCCGCGAGAAGAAGACCGCGCAACAAGCATTCTCGATAGAATAAAAATATAAAAACAGAAAAAATTCATGGATTTTTTATGGTTGAAAAAGAAAAAAGCCTGTAACCACAATGGTTACAGGCTTTTTGGTCGGGGTGACGGGATTCGAACACGCGACCTCTGCGTCCCGAACGCAGCGCTCTACCAAACTGAGCCACACCCCGATAAAAAACATATTAAATTGTAAAAGGGAAGTCCAAGCAGACCCCGTTCGGTGACGCCGAACGCATGCACTCAAGGTCTTGCAAAGCAAGCCCTGACAAACTGAGCCACACCCCGATAGGAAGCACATTAAGATAATGTATCTTTACCACCACAGTATTATATCAAACAGTTTTTAGTTTGTCAACACATTTTAACCGACAAAAATATTCAACTTTTTTTCTGTAACTATTTACAAGTGCTATGTTGTGTGATAAAATAATGTGGTAACTATATCTTGTGGAATTTTTATATTCCGAGGAGGAAATTTTATGAAGTGTCCCGGTTGTGGCTACGCAGAAAGTAAAGTTATAGATTCACGTCCTGTCAGCGATAACAACAGTATCCGCCGCCGCCGTGAATGCCTTGAGTGCAAGCGTCGCTTTACCACCTATGAGGTTATTGACTCTGTACAAATAGTTGTTATAAAAAAGGACGGCTCAAAAGAGTTCTTTGACCGTATGAAGCTTGAGAGCGGACTTATCAAGGCGTGCCAGAAACGCCCCGTTGACACTGCAGCCCTCGCACTTGAAATAGAAACAGAGCTTCAGAATTCGCTTCGCGGAGAGATTACTACTACCGAAATCGGCGAGATAATTATGGAGAAGCTCAAGAAGCTTGATGCAGTATCCTACGTGAGATTTGCATCCGTTTACCGTGAGTTCAAGGATTTGGCAACCTTTATGGAAGAGCTCGAAAGGCTCAACAAAAAGTAATTTTCGGTTTTTCGTTGCGTTGAATAGAACGGAAAATTCAGCGACTTTATTTGGAGGAGCATTACCGCCGTTAAAACGGAAAGACGGAGTAATGCACAAGCGAAATGGTAATAGAATTTGTAGCAACCTGCCTGTTCGGGCTTGAGCATTTTTTGGGTGAGGAGATAGACCGCCTTGGATATCGCCGCACTGAGACTATTGACGGTCGGGTTTCCTTTATCGGCGACGAAATGGCAATAGCAAGATGCAATATCTGGCTCAGATGTGCAGAACGTTTATATATAAAAATGGGCAGCTTTCGTGCACGCACCTTTGGCGAGCTTTTTGAGGGAACAAAGTCGCTTGAATGGGAGCGTTTTATCGGCAGAGAGGATGCATTCCCCGTCAAGGGGCACTCGGTAAAGAGCAAACTCTTTTCAATTCCCGATTGCCAGAGTATTGTTAAAAAGGCAGTTGCGCAACGCCTTGACAACGAGTACGGAATGTGCTGGTTTCCCGAAACAAA
>JAZSKM010000102.1:0-3180 GCA_045534835.1 Eubacteriales bacterium
AGAACGACATGGCTACGATCCGACTTCAACAAAGAGGTCTGTAAGGTCGTGGTCGCTTGCAGCAATACCTGCGATAAATCCATAGAGAGAATGAGGATTATCGATGTCGTATGCATCGGCTTCAACAAGACGTGCAGTATACTTAATGTCATATATAAGTTTTTGACCTTTTTCTATACAAACAACGCTACCTTTAGAAGTACGCGATGCATCATTAACCATTTCAATAAGTGTTTTTGTTTTGCCGGAGCCTTTGAGACCAAGAATCAGTTTCAACATAGCCATTTCCTCCAAGAAAATATGATTAGGATTTCCCTTACATATAATATACACTAAAATTACAGTAATTGCAAGAGGTAAATTGGCTAAATTTGTTTTTTTTGAAATTAGTTCATTCTGGCTTCAAGCGCTTTCCTATCCTTTTCATATCCAGCCTTGCCAAGAAGAGCAAACATATTCTTTTTATATGCTTCAACGCCGGGCTGATTGAACGGATTTACGCCGAGCATATAACCGGAAATCGCGCATGCCATTTCAAAGAAATATGCGAGGTATCCAAAGGAATACTCACTGCGGTCGCTAACCTCAAGAACAATGTTAGGAACGTTTCCGTCATTATGCGCAAAGAGAGTTCCAAGCATTGCAGTGCTGTTAACAAAGTTAAGGCTCTTTCCTGCAAGGAAGTTGAGACCGTCAACATTTTCTTCGTCAAAAGGAATGTTTACAGAAGCGCCGGTTTCTTTAAAGTCAAGAACGGTTTCGAAAAGGATTCTTTCGCCGTCCTGAATATACTGACCGAGAGAATGAAGGTCTGTAGAGAAAATAACGGACGCGGGGAAAATACCTTTGTTATCCTTTCCCTCGCTCTCGCCGTAAAGCTGTTTCCACCATTCGTTGAGCATCTGAAGGAAAGGCTCATATCCGACAAGAATTTCTACACTCTTGCCATTTCTGCAAAGAAGATTACGGAGAGACGCATACTTCATACAGTCATTTTCCTCAAAAGGCGCGGTGGTATAAAGAGTGCGTGCATCTGCAGCACCCTGCATCATTTTATCAATATCAATACCTGCAACAGCGATAGGGAGAAGTCCTACAGCGGTAAGAACCGAATATCTGCCGCCAACGTCATCCGGAACAACAAAGGTTTCATAGCCCATCTTGTCGGAAAAGTTCTTGAGAGTTCCCTTTGCGCGGTCTGTAGTGGCGAAAATACGCTCTTTTGCGCCCTCAGCGCCGTACTTTTTTTCAAGAAGATCGCGGAACACGCGGAAAGCAACTGCAGGCTCCGTAGTAGTGCCGGACTTGGAAATTACATTCACGCAGATGTCCTTACCTTCGCAAATAGCAAGAAGCTCTTGGAGTGCGACAGAGCTTATGCTGTTACCCGCAAAATAAATATCAGGTGTATCCTTTTTAAGGTTATTATAAATAGGAGATTTTACAAACTCAATCGCTGCTCTCGCACCGAGATAAGAACCGCCTATACCAATAACGATAAACACATCGCAAGATTTTTTGATTCGCTCAGCGGCAGCCTTAATTCTCGCAAACTCTTCTTTGTCGTAATCTACAGGAAGGTCAACCCAACCGAGAAAATCGCCTCCTGCGCCGCTTGTGTCAGCCACGGTCTTAAAGGCGGTATCAGCCTCGGTTTCGATAGCTTTATATGCATCTGCATCTATAAAATTCTTTACAAATTTGTCGTTAAGTTTAATGCTCATATCTTTGTCCTCTTCATTTTTGGGAATGTACCCATTTATAATACAATATTATTTCCAATAATTCAACAAAAATCAAAAAAAATCATTTATTTCAGGCAAAATCCCTCGAAAATTTTACCAATCAAGCCGAAAAAGCCGATTTCTTTTACATCTTCCGCGGCACAGATATCAACCTTTGCAATTTCTGTGCCTTCATATTCAAAAATAAGCTCACCAATTTTTTCTCCAGCGTTTATCGGACACTTTACAAACTCGGGAATTTCGGTCCTCTGCTTGATTTTAGATACCTTTTCTTTCTCAACAATAATATTTGTTTCTCCGAATGTAATTCTACAGATATCCGAAACGCCGCCGGTAACCTTTATAGGCTGCAGTTCTCCGCCCTCTTGCCTAAAGACACCATAATTTGCAAAGCCATAGTCCAGCAGTTGCTTTGCCGCGTTGTTTCTAACATCACGCGTTGGGGCTGCCATAATTACTGCAATAAGCTGCATTCCGTCACGCTCTGCGGTAGCACTTATACAGAATTTAGCCTTTGCAGTGGAGCCGGTTTTAAGTCCGTTAGCGCCAGAATAATACCTGACAAGTCTGTTTGTATTTGTAAGCCCGAAGGCACCGTCACGTATCGAATCCATCCAGGTCGAGCTATATTTTAATATCAATGGATGCTTTAATAACTCGCGCGACATTATTGCAATATCACGCGCGCTTATCAAATGATTTGTTACTGTATCATCAAGTCCGTTGGTGTTCTCAAATTTTGTGTTAAGCATTGATAGCTCTTCTGCCCTTTTGTTCATTTCCGCTACAAATGCTTCCTCACTGCCGCATAAATATTCCGCAAGAGCTACAGCACAGTCATTAGCAGAGGCAATAACCACACATTTTATCATTTCTTCGACACTCATTGTCTCGCCTGCTTCCAAAAACACCTGTGAACCGCCCATTGAAGCCGCATATTCGCTCACTGACACCATATCAGTGAGTGAGATTTTGCCCTCGTCTACTGCCTCCATAACCAGCAACAGTGTCATTATCTTTGTCACCGAGGCAGGCGGAAGCGGCTCGTCTGAATTTTTCTCATACAGAACCTTCCCTGTCGAAGCCTCCATCAGAATAGCACTTTTACAATCGAGTGTAGAAGAAAACTCGGCGGAAAAGACAGAAAAGGTCAAACATATCGCAATAATAACCGTAAACAGTATTTGCCATTTTTTAGTATTCATCATTTTATCACCTCAATAATGTATATTTTACAGTTGAGGATTATATAACAAAAAGAAGCCATCTTGCGATGGCTTCTTAAAATTATTTAAAATATTTAACTGCAGCCTCAAACATACGAATATCATATTCGCCGGGAACGTTCTTATAAAGTCCCTTGCCAATACGTTCGCTGTGGCCCATTTTACCGAACACGCGACCGTCAGGAGAAGTTATACCCTCAATAGCATAC
>JAZSKM010000144.1:0-7238 GCA_045534835.1 Eubacteriales bacterium
CTTCGCGCGAAGCACGGCGAAAAGCATTATATTTTTCTGACATATTTTATCTCCTAATTAAATAGGGCTGTGATATCCTTAAACGTTATCAGCACCATAAGTCCAAGCAAAAGCACGATGCCAACAAAATGCACCATACTCTCAAATCGCTGCGGAACCTTACGGCGGAATATGATTTCAAAAAGAATAAACAAAAGTCTGCCGCCGTCAAGCGCAGGAAGAGGAAGCAGATTGAAAACACCGAGATTCATTGTGAGTATGCCAATAAGATAAAAGAACTGTGAAGCACCCGTTCTCGCCGCCTCGGTTATTGCACCTGCGACTCCCACAGGACCGCTGACAGCTTCAACTCCTACTCTGCCGAAAACAAGGTCAAGCAGCGATTCCCATATCATTTTCACGGTTGAAATACTGCCGTAGAAGGTATGCTTTATCACACTAAAAAAGCTTTTTTCCTCGGCAAAAACACGAAAATCGGGCTTGCCGTAAAGCATACCCGAAACGGCGTTTGTCGGGAAAACCACATTTTCAAACGTTATTTTTTCTCCGCCGCGGATTACGACTACATCAACGGGCCGGTATGCATCGTGAAGTATCTCGTAACTGAGTTCTCTGTCTGTATGAACGCTCGAACCGTTTACCGAAATGATTCTGTCGCCTGCCATAAGCCACTCGGAGCTTGTCGCATCGTCCGCAAAGTTTGCAATAACGGTAGAGCCGATGTTGCCGGAAATTACAAGTCCCAAAGTGATAAGCACACCTAAGATTATATTCATCAGCGCGCCTGCGGCGACTATGAAAAAACGCTTTACAGCGCTTTTCGATGAGAAAGAATCCTCACCGTCGGCATCCTCGTCCTCGCCCTTCATTGACACAAATCCGCCTATGGGAAAAAGGCGCAGATTGTAATCGGTGCCATCCTTGCCTTTCCAGCCGAAAATGCGCGGCCCCATACCAAGCGCGAACTCGTAAATCTTAACGCCGCACGCACGTGCGGCGAAGAAATGTCCTGCCTCGTGAATGAGTATCATCACACCAAAAGCGAAAATCGCAAGCAGGATATAAAGAAAAGTCGTCAAAATGGAATTTCCTTTCTAATATGAAGCAGCGATGCGACAGCGGACTTCTCTATCCGCCTCAAACACATCGTCTATATTAAAGTTTTGACGGTTATTGAAAGAATTAAGCGCTTCTTCAACAACCTCTGCTATCTGCCAGAAGGCAATCTTATCGTTTAAGAAAAGCGAAACCGCCTCTTCGTTAGCAGAGCTCAACACAGCAGGTGCAAGACCGCCACGCTCTATTGCCGTGTACGCAAGGTCGAGCAGCTTAAAGGTCTTTCTGTCAGGCTCCTTAAACGTGAGTGTGCCCACCTTAAAAAGGTCAAGCGGCTCAATAACTGCCTCCGTTCTGGCAGGATATGTCAGCGCAAACTGTACGCACTCACGCATATCCGGATGACTAAGCTCGGCAATAACAGCGTTATCAATATATTCTACCGCACTGTGAATTATACTCTCGCGGTGTACCACAACCTGCACCTGAGAAGGCTTAACGTCAAACAGTCTGACCGCCTCGATAACCTCAAGTCCCTTATTCATAAGGGTTGCGCTGTCAATAGTGATTTTTGCGCCCATAGACCAAGTCGGGTGCCTCAGCGCCTCGGCGCGCGTTACATTTTTAAGCTGCTCTGCCGTATAGCCGTAAAAAGGGCCGCCCGATGCAGTGAGCAGCAGGCGCTTGACCTCGCCTGCCCTGCCGCAGTGCAGGCACTGAAAAATCGCGCTATGCTCGCTGTCAACGGGGATAAGCTCGCCGCCGTTTTCGCGTACTGCCGCCTTGACTATCTCGCCTGCGGCTACAAGAGTTTCCTTGTTGGCAATAGCAATACGCATACCGCGTTTTGCCGCGGCAAGCGTGGGCGCGAGCCCTGCAAGTCCCAAAATAGAATTTACTGCGGTCTTCGCCGTGGTTTTTTCTATAGACTGGACAATACCCTTTGTGCCGTAAAGTACCTTGGTTGATGTATCAGAAATACGGGTGGCAAGATCCTTTGCCGCAGCTTCATCCGCCATAGCGCAAAAGCGCGGTTTAAACTCACGTACCTGTTCCTCTGTGAGCTTTACATTTCTGCCGCTTGTTATGGCATCAACCTTTATGTTATGTGCTCTCGCAACGTCGAGAGCCTGAGTGCCGACAGAGCCTGTCGAGCCAAGTACAATAATATCGTTCATATCACTTAAAAATAGTAAAGAATGTTGAATCCGAAAGAAGCAGATAAAGTACGGGGGCAACCGCTATAACACTGTCAAAACGGTCAAGCACGCCGCCGTGACCGGGGAAAAGGCTACCGTAGTCCTTGACATTACTCTCACGCTTGATAAACGAAGCGATAAGGTCACCAATCTGCGAAACTGCAGAAAGCGCAATGCCGCATATAAACAGCGAGATAACGTGCGGTCTGCCGACTTCATAGATGTTAGCATAGAGGATTGCACAGCCGACAAACGCTACTGCCGAAATTACAGTACCGCCAACAGCGCCCTCAACAGTCTTTTTAGGGCTGACAGAGGGGATAAGCTTGTGCTTGCCAAAGAACATACCTGAAAAGTATGCAAATATATCAGTAGAAAACGCAACTACTATAACCATTATGAGAAGGAACATACCGTTAGGAAGGTCACGCGTAGCGACTACGCAGGAAAATCCGCATACGATATACGCAGTTGACACCACCGCCTTTGCCGCATCGGCAAAAAGTATCCTGCCGCGCGAAAACATTGCACAAGCGAGAACATAAACCGCATATAAATAGAAAAATGCAAATAGCATAAGTCCGTTTTCGGAAAACGCATTGAGAAATCTTGTAAGTGCAGGTGCAACTACCGCGATAATATAAGACGGCACTGCAAGATGATAGTTTTTGTGCATTCCAAGGCAACGCAGCATCTCAAAAACGCCGACCGCGCTCAGCAGCGCAACCGTAATCACAAGCACGACTGTGTCCGAGAAAATGCCAATCGGAATAGCCAAAAGTGCAAGACAAATACCCGTCAAAATTCTGGTAAGCATTATATCTCCGTTCTGCCGCAGAGCGGCAATTGAAAGTTTGATTAAACACCGCCGTATCGGCGCTTTCTCTGGTAAAACTGAGTAACTATTTTGTCAATTTCCTTTGAATCAAGGTCAGGCCAGAGAGTGTCTGTAAAATAAAACTCAGCATATGCAGCCTGCCACAGCAGGAAATTTGAAAGCCTGAGGTCGCCGCCCGTACGCACGATAAGGTCGGGATCCTGACAATGAGCAGTGTACAGCGCCGATGTTACATCGTCTTCGCTGATTTTGCGCTTTCCGCTTGCAATAAGCGTTTCGCAGGCGTGCGCTATTTCTGCACGGGCGCCGTAGTTAAGCGCAATGTTGAGAATAAGCTCCTTGTCCTTTGAAACATTCTCCGCATTTTCAATTTTCGCTTGTATCTCGGGCGGAAAAATAGTCTTGTCGCCGAGAAAATGAAGCTGAATGTTGTTCTCGTCAACAGAAGCAACAGCATCATCGATATACTCAGACAAAAGCTTCATTATCGCATTGACTTCATTTTCGGGGCGCTTCCAGTTCTCTGTTGAAAACGCATACACGGTGATAATTTTCACACCGATGTCGCCGCAATAGCGAATGATTTTTTTAAAGGTCTTAGCTCCGTTTACGTGACCGTATTCACGCGGCATAGAGCGTTTTTTCGCCCAACGACCGTTGCCGTCCATAATAAATGCAATATGGCGCAAGCGCTCGTCTACACGAACCTCTTCCTTTTTTTGTTTCTTAAAAAGCATATTTAAAAGCCTTTCATAATACAAAAGTTGAGCCGGAGGGATGCTCCGGCTCACAGATTATATTGCCATAATTTCCTTGTTCTTTTCTGCGCCGATACTGTCTACCAGCTTGATAAATTTATCAGTAAGGTCCTGAACCTGCTTATCGCTCGCCTTAACATCATCCTCGGTGAGCTCGCCGTTCTTCTTGAGTTCCTTTACCTTGTCATTTGCATCGCGGCGGATGTTACGGATAGCAACCTTTGCCTCCTCGCACATCTTAGCAGCCTGCTTGGTAAGCTCTTTTCTGCGCTCCTCGGTAGGCTGAGGGAATGCAAGGCGGATAACCTTACCGTCCGACTGAGGGGTAATGCCGATGTCGGATGCAAGTATAGCCTTTTCGATATTCTTTACGGTTGTTGCATCCCAAGGAGAGATAACAAGCGTACGGGGATCGGGTACCTGAATTGCCGCCATCTGAGAAACGGGAGTAGGAGTACCGTAGTAGTCTACGGAAACACGGCTGAGCACCTCGGGATTTGCCTTGCCTGCACGGACGGTATTAAGATTGGATTTAAGAGAATCCAATGTTTTATTCATTCTTGCTTCAAATTCTTTAGTATCAAAACTCATAATAATGCTTCCTTTCAAAAATCATTTAACTATTGTACCGATCTCTTCACCCATAACCGCACGGTAAATATTGTCGGGGTCATCAAGACCGAATACAAGTATCGGAATGTGGTTATCCATACAGAAAGAAGTAGCCGTAGAATCCATAGCGGCAAGTCCGCGCGAGAGGATTTCCTGATATGTAATCTCATCTATCTTGGTAGCGCTTGCATCCTTACGGGGGTCAGCAGTATAAACGCCGTCAATATTCTTCGCAAGAAGAACTACATCCGCGTTTATTTCAGCCGCACGAAGCACTGCCGCTGTATCGGTAGAAAAATAGGGTGAGCCGAGTCCACAGCCGAAAATGGTAACTCTGCCCTTTTCAAGATGTCGCACAGCGCGATTGCGGATATAAGGCTCTGCCATTGCGTTCATATCAATCGCAGTCATTACGCGTGTGACAACACCTGCACGCTCAAAAGCATCCTGAAGCGCAAGCGAATTTATAACAGTGGCAAGCATACCCATATGATCTGCACGCACGCGGTCCATATTTACGCCCTGACGTCCGCGCCAGATGTTACCCGCACCGCACACAACGCCGATCTCAACGCCTGCATCAACGCACTTTTTAACCACCTGCGCTATCTCATCGATAAAGCCGTGATTGTAAATACCGTCTACATCTTTTGCGAGCGCCTCACCCGAAAGTTTAAGAAGTACTCGCTTGAATTTAGGCTGTTTGTTATCTGCCATAACAATCTCCATTCCGATATGCAATTATTTCTTCCTCTATTTTAAACGATTACACTCAATTTGTAAACTGTTTTTTAATAAAAATTTAAAAGTCAGAGGAAAAAGATTTATTAGGAGGGCAATTATTTTATTTCCTGCTCAAGATTATTAAACTCGGCGGTATCAAAAAACTCTGCCAAAGTAATTCCGAGACCGTCGCAAATCATTTTTATAGTAAGAAGTTTTGGGTTTTGGCTCCTGCCATAAAGAATCGCCTTGACGGAAGAAGGTGGCAGGGCACAAACGGTAGCCAATTTATTTATTGTAATATTCCGCTCTCCGCACAACTGCAAAATTCTATTTTTCACCGCTTTAACAGTATCCATTTTGTCATATCCTTTCACTTTTTTACTATAATATGACAAAATGCTGGACATTATAGGCGATGCGTGATACTATATAGGCAACGTATCGCCTAATCGGAGGTTATATGAAAGTTGCAATTATAGGTTCAAGAAATTTATATATTGATAACCTTGAAAAATATTTGCCCGCTGATATTTCAGAAATTGTTTCAGGCGGAGCAAGAGGTATAGATAGCTGTGCTAAAAATTATTCGCTAAACACCGGTATAAAACTTACGGAGTTTTTGCCCGATTATGTCAAATACGGCAAAGGTGCACCATTAAAAAGAAATTTGCAGATTATTGAATATGCAGACTGTGTAGTTGCTTTTTGGGACGGAAAATCTAGAGGCACAAAATACGTTATTGAAGAGTGTAAAAAACGCAATAAGAACATAAAAGTCGTAACTATTGAGTAAACGCATAGAAAGAAAAAATCTTGCAAAATTGATAATTTTGCAAGATTTTTTCTTTGCAGATGTGTTAAAAGAACGTAAACTGATTTGTTTCGCTGAGGTTCTTTAAAACATCGTTGCGCGAAAGGATCTCTATAACGCTCTTGGTGAGTTTTGCACGCTGGCGAAGCTCCTCTATCGAGAAAAACTCGCCTTCCTCTCTCGCTTCAACAATCTTTTGCGCCGCGCCCTCTCCGAGACCGCCGAGCGAAGAAAACGGCAATCTTATTTTTCCGTTCTCGGGCAGGAACGCTTTTGCATCCGATTTATACAAATCAACCGGCAAGAACTGCACTCCGCGTGCAAGCGCTTCGCGCGCAAGCATCATTGACGAAACCGTTTCTGCATCCTTCTGTGTGGTGTCCTCTTTCTTGCTGATTTCCTCAAGCTTTGCACTTATTGCGCCGCGCCCTCGCATTGCAAGCTCGCCGTCAAAGCCGCCGGGGGCAACAGTAAAGAACGCCGCGTAAAACTCCATCGGGTAATATATCTTGTACCACGCAAGTCTGATAGCGCTCATTACATACGCCGCCGCGTGCGCCTTCGGGAACATATACTTTATCTTCTTGCAGGAGTCTATATACCACTCAGGCACATTATGCGCGCGCATATCCTCCTCCCACTCGGGCTTAAGTCCCTTACCCTTACGGACAGACTCCATTATCGTAAACGAAAGTCCGTTGTCCATACCGTATCGGATAAGGTCGAGCATAATACCGTCACGGGTACCAACAACCTGCGAAATCGTACAAACGCCGTCCTTGATAAGGTCCTGCGCGTTTCCAAGCCATACGTCGGTACCGTGGGTAAGTCCTGACACCTGCAAAAGGTCGGCAAAGTTGCGCGGCTTTGCCTCTACAAGTACCTGCTGAACAAAGCGGGTGCCAAGTTCGGGAAGACCGAGAGTGCCTATTGGGCATCCGATATCCTCCTCGGTAACTCCGAGAGGCCTCGTTGATTCGAGCAGTTCGTAAACCGAACGGTCGTTCATCTTAACGTCCATTACGCTTGTATTTGTGTATTTTTCAAGCATCTTGTACTTGGTGGGCATATCGTGTCCAAGCTCGTCCAGCTTAAGTATAGTATCGTGGAGGTAGGAGAACTGGAAGTGAGTGGTTACAATATCCGAGTTCGGGTCGTCAGCAGGATGCTGAACGGGGGTAAAATCATATACGCTGTACTCCTTGGGAACAACGATAATACCGACGGGATGCTGACCT
>JAZSKM010000137.1:0-5230 GCA_045534835.1 Eubacteriales bacterium
GACCGCTTGGCCTCCGACTTTGTTCAAGGCAGCCAAAATGAATGACCTCATCATCAAACATCCGATGGATGGTGTTTGTTTTACAAAGCCCGTGCGTGCAACAGACGATATTAAGTTTCTCACTCGAGAAGAACAGCGGAAATTTCTTCAAACAGCCGCAACCTCTCACAACTACAAGCAATATGCTCTGATCCTCGAAACCGGACTTCGGACTGGTGAGATGATAGGTTTGACATGGGATGCAATCGACTTTGAAAAAAGAACGCTGACCGTAAACAAAACTCTCGAATACCGACACGGAGAAAAACAGTGGAGAGCGGGTCCTCCGAAAACTCAGCAAAGTTACCGGACAATCCCTCTAACAGACAGAGCGTATAATATACTAAAAGAAATGTGGGACAATCGCAAAGGCAGGAAAGAATCCGCATTGCTTTCGGAAACATTGGAATACATGGACAGACGAACAGGCACCATTTCCAAGCTCGTCATGCATGATCTGGTTTTTATCAATTGGCGTACCGGAGAACCCTCCAAAAACAGTTCTTATGATACCCACCTTTACAAGCTCTGCTACGAAGCAGGGATTACACGCTTTTGTATGCACGCTTTACGCCACACATACGCCACTCGTGCTATCGAAAGCGGGATGCAGCCAAAGGTACTGCAAAAGCTACTGGGACACGCCAGTATAAAAACAACAATGGATAGGTATGTTCACGTGACTACCGATTCATTAGACCAAGCTGTAAGGCAATTTGAGTTAAATGGGGTTTTCTGATATATAAATCTATATAAATCAATGCGAAAATGGCGTAAAAATGGCGTAGTAGCCAAAACGCAAATCGCGAAACCCTTGAAAATAAAGGAGATGTAAATAAATATGAAACTCGGTATAGTGGGATTGCCCAATGTAGGTAAGAGTACACTTTTTAATGCTTTGACTAACGCAGGCGCACAGTCTGCGAACTATCCTTTCTGCACGATAGATCCAAACGTTGGCATTGTCACCGTTCCGGATAAGCGCCTTGATGTACTTGCAGAGATGTATAATCCTGAGAAATACACTCCTGCAGTTATCGAGTTTGTTGATATTGCAGGTCTTGTGCGCGGCGCTTCAAAAGGCGAAGGCCTCGGTAACAAGTTCCTCTCTCACATCCGCGAGGTTGATGCGATTGTACACGTAGTACGTTGCTTTGAGGATGATAACATTATTCACGTTGACGGTGGAATTGATCCTATCCGCGATGTTGAAACTATCAATCTTGAGCTTATTTTCTCGGATATTGAAATTCTTGAGCGACGTATTGACAGAGTTAAAAAGGCTATGAAGGGCGACAAGTCGCTCGCGGCTGAGGTTGCGCTCCTTGAACGTATGAAGGCAACGCTTGAAGAGGGAAAGTGTGCGCGTACCATCGACCTTAGTGATGATGAGCGCGAGCTTCTCGGTGACACTCAGCTTCTCACCATTAAGCCTGTTATTTACGTTGCAAACATAAGCGAGGACGAGCTTGGAAGCGACCTTTCGGACAATGCAGGCTATCAGAAGCTTAAAGAATTTGCAGCTACCGAAAATTCTGAAATTCTTTCTGTATGTGCGGGCATTGAGGCAGAGATTTCTGAGCTTGAGGGCGACGAAAAGAAGGCATTCCTCAATGACCTTGGTATTGAAGAGAGCGGTCTTGACCGTCTTATTTCTGCAAGCTACAAGCTTCTCGGTCTTATCAGTTATCTTACTGCAGGACCGCAGGAGGCTCGTGCTTGGACTATTACAGAGGGAACCAAGGCGCCGCAGGCTGCAGGAAAAATTCACAGTGATTTTGAGCGCGGCTTCATCCGTGCAGAGGTATTCGCATTTGATGACCTTGTAAAAGAGGGAAGTATGACCGCGGCTAAGGTAAGGGGACTTGACCGCAGTGAAGGTAAGGAGTACGTTGTTGCCGACGGCGACATAGTTCTCTTTAGATTTAACGTATAATGATAAAAGGAGAAGGCTAGCCTTCTCCTTTTAAAATAATTTTGAGATGCTTGCAACAATGAAGCAGAGTATCATTCCGATAAGGGTAGGCATAATGGCGGCAAGGGCGGTCCATTTCATGCTGCCCGTTTCTTTTTTTATGGTCAGTATTGTTGTTGAGCAGGGCCAGTGGAATAGGGAAAAGAGCATTGTGCAAACAGCCGTCACTAAGGTCCATCCTTTTTGAACGAATAGTGCTTTCATCTCTGTTAGCGAATCAAATTCTACAAGCGTACCCTCTGCAAGATATGCCATTATTATTATTGGCAATACTATTTCATTGGCAGGAAAACCGAGAATAAAGGCGATGAGTATTACTCCGTCAAGACCGATTAACCTTGCAAAAGGATTTAAAAAGTCCGCCGCCGCAGAAAGTATCGAAGTGCCGCCAATATGGATATTAGCAGCCAACCAGATAATAAGTCCCGCAGGTGCTGCGATCGCGACTGCACGGCCGAGAACAAACAAAGTTCTGTCGAAAATAGAGCGTATTACGACCTTGCCTATCTGCGGTTTTCGATACGGCGGCAGTTCTAAAATAAATGAAGACGGTACACCCTTTAAGAATGTCACGGACAACAGTTTAAAAGCAAGATATGAGACTAAAATTCCGAGCAGAATAAACAGTGTTAAGAACAACGCAGCTCCTACAGAGCCAATCAGACCACTGCCCCCGATAAAAAACATTGATATCAGCGCAATGAGTGTGGGAAAACGCCCGTTACAGGGGACAAGGCTGTTTGTAATTATCGCGATAAGCCTTTCACGCGGAGAGTCTATAATTCTGCATCCGACAACGCCGGCGGCGTTGCAGCCGAATCCCATACACATAGTCAGTGCTTGCTTGCCGCAGGCACTGCAGCACTTGAACGGGCGGTCAAGGTTGTATGCAACACGCGGAAGATACCCCACATCCTCAAGAAGAGTGAACAGCGGAAAGAAAATTGCCATCGGTGGTAGCATTACAGCCGTCACCCAAGCAAGCACCTTGTAAATGCCGTCTACAAGCAGTGAAGACAGCCACAAGGGCGCGTTTGTGAGTGACAAAAAAGCATTAAGCTTTTCGCCTAGAAAGTCAAACAGCTTAGTGAGCAGGGAAGAAGGGTAGTTTGCGGCGGTGATTGTCAGCCAAAAGATAAAACCGAGTAAAAGCAGCATCAGCGGAAAGCCAAAGAGTCTTGAAGTCAGGATTTTATCAATCTTTCTGTCAAAAGCACTATAGTTGCTCTTTTGCACAGTTACGACCTCTTTTGATATGTTTTCCGCTTTTTCAAAAATGGTAGATGTTACTATGCCGGTTATCATTTCTTTTTCTATGCCTCTTTCTTTTAATAACTCGGTTGCTTCTTTAATTGCGTTTGCAATTTTTTCGTCTGCGAGTACGTTTTTGCCTATGAAACAGCATAGCTCATTGATAAGAGAAACATCATGGTCGAGCAGTTTTAGCGCCAACCAACGCTTATTTATGTCTATGAAATCGAGCGCGTTTTCGACAATTTCAATGGCCTTTTCCAGCGCGTCGGGATACACGATTTTTAACTTATGCGGAGTATCTTCGCAAACTATATCGTCAAGAGCATCTTTTAATGCAACAAGTGTCTTTTTCTTCTGCGCAATAGTTCCCACGACTGGAACGCAGAGCAGTTTCGAGAGCTTCTTTAAGTCTATGGCTATACCTTTTCGCTTTGCTTCGTCAAGCAGGTTCACACAAACTACCGTTTTAGGGGACACTTCGATGATCTGTAGTACCAAATTTAGGTTTCGTTCGAGGCAGGTCGCATCGCATACAACTACATTTGCATCCGCATTTCCAAAGCAGAGAAAGTTTCTTGCCACCTCTTCTTCTGCCGAGTTTGCGAGGAGTGAATATGTACCGGGGATATCGACAAGGATAAAGTTATTTTTTGCAGTAGTGCAATAGCCTTTTGCATTTGCTACAGTTTTTCCCGGCCAATTTCCTGTATGCTGATGCATACCAGTGAGCGCATTGAAAATCGTGCTTTTTCCAACGTTTGGGTTGCCGGCAAAAGCGATTATTCTGTCACTCTGAGAACGCTTTGAAATTTTCAGTCCTTGGTCAATCGCATTGTGCCCAATAGAGCTGTTAGTCAGTCCCATTTTACTATGACCTTCTTTGCATCGTCATTTCTGAGCGCAATAACAGCACCGCGTATCAAGAACGCCTTTGGATCTCCACACGGGCTTTTACCGATGCACTCTACTGTTGCTCCTTTAGTCAGTCCTATATCTAAAAGCCTACGGCAAATGCCTTCACTCTCAAGCGAAACTACACTTGCTTTTTGCCTTGGTTTCACATCGGATAAGCACATATTTTTCACCTCGTAAAAAATAGCATTAGGGAGTATATATCCCTAATGCTATTATATTTTTGCAAACAAAAAGAGTGTCGGAAACCGACACTCTTTTATTTTTTGATAATTACTTTCTGGGATCGTTAATAGCTGCCTGAGCTGCTGCGAGTCTTGCGATCGGCACACGGAAGGGCGAGCAAGAAACGTAGTCAAGACCGATCTTGTGGCAGAACTCAACGGACGTGGGGTCACCACCGTGCTCACCGCAGATACCAACGTGGAGGTTGTTATTTACGGGTCTGCCGAGGGTGATTGCCATATTCATAAGCTTGCCGACACCGGTCTGGTCGAGCTTAGCAAAAGGATCGTTCTCGAAGATCTTGGTGTCGTAGTAAGCATCAAGGAACTTACCGGCATCGTCACGGCTGAAGCCGTAGGTCATCTGGGTAAGGTCATTGGTACCGAAGCAGAAGAAGTCAGCGTTTGCTGCTATTTCATCAGCAGTGAGACAAGCTCTGGGAATTTCGATCATAGTACCAACCTCGTACTTGAGGGGAACGCCTGCAGCTGCGATTACTGAATCAGCAGTTTCAACAACTACCTTCTTAACAAACTTAAGCTCCTTAACGTCGCCTACGAGAGGAATCATAATTTCGGGAACGACATTCCAGTCAGCGTGCTTCTTCTGGGTGTTAATAGCTGCACGGATAACAGCAGCAGTCTGCATCTTTGCAATTTCAGGGTAGGTAACTGCAAGACGGCAACCACGGTGACCCATCATCGGGTTGAACTCATGGAGAGAAGCAATGATGCTCTTGATAGCCTCAACGGACTTGCCCTGTGCCTGTGCGAGAGCTGCGATATCAGCCTCGGTGGTAGGAACGAACTCGTGGAGCGGGGGGTC
>JAZSKM010000002.1:0-13618 GCA_045534835.1 Eubacteriales bacterium
GAGGGCAGACAGTTTGCTTCCGCTCACGAAGCAGTTGAAACCTACCGCACAGAACTCGGAGTTATCGACCAGGACCTCCCCGCATTCGTTATCGCTGAAAACGGCAAGCCTGTCGGCACAATAAGCGACGGCGATAGCGTAGTATTCTACAGTTTCCGCGGCGACCGTTCTATCGAGATTTCAAAGGCGTTTGACGATGCCGATTTCACTCACTTTGACCGTGTACGCTACCCCAAGGTGGTTTACGCAGGTATGCTTGAGTATGACGGTGACCTTCACATTCCGAAGAACTTCCTCGTAAATCCCCCCGAAATTACAAACACTATGGGTGAGTATCTCACAAACAGCGGTGTTTCTATCCTCGCTATTTCCGAAACTCAGAAATACGGTCACGTTACCTACTTCTGGAACGGCAACAGAAGCGGCATATTCTCTGACGGGCTTGAAACCCACATTGAGATTCCCTCCGACGTTGTTCCCTTTGAGCAGCGCCCTTGGATGAAGTGCGCGGAGATTACAGACAAGCTTATCGAATGCCTTGAAAGCGGCAAATATAAGTGCCTCAGAGTCAACTTCCCCAACGGCGATATGGTAGGTCACACAGGTAACTTCGTTGCTACTCAGTGTTCTATGGAGGCGCTTGACCTCTGCCTTGCGAGAATCCTCAAGGTCGTTGACAAGCTCCACGGTGTAGCTATTCTCACCGCTGACCACGGTAATGCTGACGAGATGTACGAGCTTGACAAGAAGGGCGAGCTTAAGCTTTCAAAGGACGGCGCTAAGAAGTCCAAGACAAGCCACACTCTTAACCGCGTTCCCTGCATCATTTACGACAACTATAGCACCGATGCATATACCGTAAAAGAGGATGACGGCTCATTTGGACTTTCCAACGTAGCGGCGACTACGGTAAATCTCCTCGGTTATAACGCTCCCGATATGTGGGACGAGTCGATAATCACACTTAAATAGTAAAAAGGAAGGCGAAAAGCCTTCCTTTTTTGTCGTAATTGTGGTATAATGCTGTTAATCGCAATTAACTAAGGCGGAATGTTTATGAAACATATTTTTATTCTCAACCCTATGGCGGGAAACGGAGCGCATATAAACGAGCTGCGAGAAAAGGTCAAAGCTATTGAAAACGCTGAGCTTTACGAAACGAAAGCTCCGTTTGACGGGACAAAATACGTGCATGAATACTGCGAAAGCACAAATGAGGAGCTTCGCTTTTACGCCTGCGGCGGTGATGGCACGCTCAAGGAGGTCGCCGAGGGCATAATCGGCTGCGAACACGCATCTGTGTCCGTATACCCAATCGGAAGCGGAAACGATTTTGTAAAATACTTTGGCGGTTCAGACGGATTTTTGAATCTTGAAACACTTACGCACGCCAAAGATATAAAAACCGACGTCATACATATCACGACAGAAGAGGGTGACGACGCTTACTCGCTCAACGTCTGCAACTTCGGGTTTGAAGCGTATGCCGCAAGCGTTATGGGCAAGGTACGCCGCAAGCCGCTGATAGGCGGTAAAAACTCATACACCACGGGCGTGCTTGCAGGTATTTTCAAAGCGATGAAAACAAAAGGAAAAATATTCGTTGACGGAGAGCTTATAAACGAAAACGGCGTATTTCTGCTCGGCACTGCCGCAAACGGCGGCTACGTCGGCGGCGGATACAACTGTGCGCCGAGAGCCGACGTATGCGACGGAATGCTTGAAATATGCGTGGTAAAACCCCTGTCGGTATTTACACTTGCAAGGCTTATCAGCGTATACAAGGCCGGAAAACACCTTGACGACCCAAGATTCAAGAAGTATCTCACCTACCGCCGTGCAAAGTGCGTTGAGGTTGTCGGTGAAAAGAAATTCCCGATATGCCTTGACGGAGAGATCATTTGTACAAGACATTTTACCGCTACCGTGGAACAAAGTGCAATCCGCTTCGCCGTGCCGGGACTAAAGCTCAAACAAAAAGCGTAAAAAAATGCTGACCTTTCGGTCAGCATTTTTACTGTAGTTTCATTTACTCAGCGTCAATCTTGTCAGCCTTGGAAAGCATAAGGTTTGCAAGGATGCCGAGGATAAGCGCGCAAGCGACAGAGGTGATGGTAACGGCACCGAAGCTGAGGGTAAGTCCGCCGATACCTGCGATAAGGATAACGGAAACTACAAAGAGGTTTCTGTTCTTTTCGAGGTCAACCTTCTGTACCATCTTAAGACCGCTTACCGCAATAAATCCGTAAAGTGCCATACATACGCCGCCCATTACGCAGGAAGGAATGGAATTAACGAATGCAACAAAGGGAGTAAGGAAGGAGATTACCATAGCGAGAATTGCAGCAGCGATGATAGTAACAACGCTTGCGTTACCCGTAATAGCAACGCAGCCTACGGACTCGCCGTATGTAGTGTTGGGGCAGCCGCCGAAGAGTGCGCCTACCATAGAGCCAACGCCGTCGCCGAGAAGTGTACGGGAGAGGCCGGGCTCTTCGAGAAGATCCTTCTCAATGATAGAAGAAATATTCTTGTGATCTGCGATATGCTCAGCAAATACAACGAATGCAACGGGGATATATGCTACTGCGATAGAAGCGATATACGCGCCGTTAAGCTCGCCAAAGCCGCCGAAAGCGGTAAGGAAGGTGAACTCAGGAATAGTTACGAAGGTCTTAAGAGTAACACCGTCTGCAACAAGACCTGTGAGATGAGAGAAGTCTATAACCTTGAGTGCATCAATTCCTGCTACGTTACCGATAACAGTAAATACAGCGGCTACAAGATAGCCCGCAAGAATACCCATAATGAAAGGAATAAGGCGGAGCATCTTCTTGCCGAAGGTCGCACAAAGCATAGTAACTGCGAGAGTAACAAGACCGCAGATAATAGCAACCTTGGAGTTGCCGCCTGCAGGAGCAGTCTGAAGGTCGCCTACAGCGTTACCTGCAAGAGAAAGACCGATAATAGCAACCGTAGGACCGATTACTACAGCAGGCATAAGCTTGTTTATCCAGTTAACGCCTGCAAACTTAACGATAACAGCGATAACTACATAAACGAGACCTGCGAAAATCGCGCCGAGGATAAGTCCGAGATAGCCAAGGCTCATAGACACGCCGCCTGCAAAGGCTGCCGCCATAGAACCGAGGAAAGCAAACGAAGAGCCGAGGAATACAGGGCTGTTTGCCTTGGTGAAAAGAATATAAACGAGAGTACCTACGCCCGCACCGAAAAGTGCTGCAGCAGGCTGCATACCGTTACCGACAATTACCGGAACAACGAGAGTTGCCGCCATAATAGCAAGAAGCTGCTGAATAGCGAATACGATAAGCTGGCCGAACTTAGGCTTGTCCTTGATGTTGTAGATCAGTTTCAAAACAGTCTACCTCCTTTAAAATTATAAGAAAAAACGCCGTAAACAATGCACGGCGTTTTTAACACTTTTAAAAACAAATTGCCGGCATCGCAGACAAAGTTTTCACCTCGTCTATAATACCATTTTTCTTCGCTTTTGTAAAGAGTTTTTTATATATTTTTGACAAAAAATGTTATTTTTGAAACATAGCTGTAGAAAGATAGCGATCGCCCGTATCGGGGAGAAGCACCACTATCGTTTTGCCCGCGTTTTCTTCTAGCAAAGCAAGCTTTACGGCAGCGTGAAGTGCCGCGCCCGAAGAAATGCCTACAAGTACGCCCTCACATCTGCCTATTTCACGTCCCATTTCAAGCGCCTCGCTGTCGGTGACGGTGATTATCTCATCATATACAGACGTGTTAAGCACCTCGGGAATAAAGCCTGCGCCTATTCCCTGCAGTCCGTGAGCTCCCTTTTCTTTGCCCGAGAGCACCGCGCTTGTCGCAGGCTCGACGGCAACAACCTTAACAGAAGGCTTTTTTTCTTTGAGGTATTCGCCTACACCCGTTATAGTTCCGCCCGTACCGACTCCTGCAACAAAAATATCCACCTCGCCGTCGGTATCCTCGAAAATCTCAGGGCCGGTCGTAGCATAATGTGCGCCCGAGTTTGCAGGATTTACAAACTGGTCGGGAATAAAGCTGTGCGGATGCTCATTTGCAAGCTCCTTGGCGCGCTCTATTGCACCTGCCATACCCTTTGCACCATCGGTGAGTACAAGTTCTGCACCGTATGCGCGCATAAGTGTCCGTCTTTCCTCGGACATACTGTCCGGCATAACAATTACGGCTCTGTAGCCGCGTGCAGCCGCAACAGATGCAAGTCCGATACCGGTATTACCCGATGTCGGCTCTATTATCACAGAATCCTTTGTGAGTATCCCCTTTGCCTCGGCATCGTCAAGCATAGCCTTTGCTACCCTGTCCTTTGCGCTGCCGCCGGGGTTGAACATTTCAAGTTTTGCGACAATTTTTGCCTTTGCCGCATATTTTTTTTCGATATTTCCAAGCTCAAGCAGCGGCGTTCTGCCGATAAGCTGCTCTGCCGATGTGTAAATTTTTGACATATGGAACCATCTCCTTTAAAAAGATTATATCAGCCGCTTTTTTCCTTGTCAAGAAGGCGTTCTTGTGTTATAATGAATTCATTAACAGGAAAGGAGAAGCAATATGAAGGTCTTTTCGGTCACATGGTACGAAAAACTCAGAAAGCTTGACTACATCGTGCTTTTTGCGATACTCGCGCTCACGAGCGTGAGTCTGCTTACGCTTGCTGGCGCAGCAAATGACTATGGCGTAAGATACTTCAATGTTCAGCTTGTCGCCTCCTGCCTTGGCTTGTGTACGATGATAATAATATCAACCATAGATTATGAAGAGGTCACGGACAAGCTCTCTGTCCCTCTGTTTGTTATCAGCGTATTTTTGCTCGCTATAACCCTCGTTTTCGGTACCGACAACGGAAGCGGCAATAAAAACTGGATAGAGATACCCGGCTTTCCCGTAAATATTCAGCCGTCCGAATTTGTCAAGGTTATCTACATAATCACTTTTTCAAAGCATATCAGTATTTTAAAGGACAAGATAAACAAATTTTCTTCGCTTGTGCAGCTCGGCGCGCACGCAGGCATTATTGTCGGGCTTATTCTGCTTCAGGGAGACCTTGGCTCAGCGCTCGTTTATATGTTTATAACGGTGGCTATGCTTTACTCGGCGGGACTTAGTCTGTGGTATTTTCTCGCGGCAGGCAGTGTCGTTGTTGCGGCAGCACCCTTCCTATGGAAGATTATGAAGCCCTATCAGAAAGCGAGAATACTCGCAGGCTTCTGGCCCGAGACCGATCCGCAGAACAAGGGCTTTCAGGCGTTGATGAGCAAAAACGCAATCTCCGCAGGCGGATTTTTCGGTACAGGCTTTTCGGGCGGCACGGAGTACCAGAAAGTGCCGTATGCACATACAGACTTTATTTTTGCAATTACAGGTGAAAAGTTCGGATTTTTCGGCGCGTTCTTTGTAATTGCGATGCTTACGGTGCTGGTGGTCCGCTCGCTGATTTTAGCATATAAAATGCGCGGCGGCTATGCATCGTTTATGTGCATCGGAGTCGCCGCGGTGATAATCGCACAGTCGCTTGAAAACATCGGTATGTGCCTTGCAAAGCTGCCTGTAGTCGGTATTACCCTCCCGTTTATGAGCTACGGCGGCTCATCAATGATCTCTTCATTCTGCCTTATTGGTGTAATACAAAGTATTAACGCACACCGCGGAAAATATTTCTTTGAACGACAGAAAAAATAGGAGTCTATAACAAAAATAAGCAAGGAGAAATCCTTGCTTATTTTTTATCTTACAGCTTTCATTTCGTCAGCCTTAGCTGCCGTGCGGTTTACCTCCTCGGGGTCGTGGTAGGTGGTAACCATCTCTTTCATAACCGCCTTTATCTCGCTTGAGCTTACGCCCTTATCGTTTTTACACAGAGCGATAAGACGGTCAATATCGCGCTCTATCTCCTCACGCGGAGACGGCTTATCGTGCTCGATGAAAATAAGATTGTTGTCTGTCTTTGAAAGGTTCTCGGTCTTTATGAGAAGCTCCTCATAAAGCTTTTCGCCCGGACGAAGACCTACCTCAACAATATCAATATCCTGATAGGGTACAAGACCGCTGAGCTTTATCATATTCTCGGCAAGCTCTAAAATCTTTACCGGCTTACCCATATCAAGTACAAAGAGGTCGCCGCTCTTCGCCATAGCGCCTGCCTGCATAACGAGCTGGCTTGCCTCGGGAATTGTCATAAAATAGCGGATTATGCGCTTGTCGGTTATCGTTATCGGCCCGCCGTTCTCAATCTGCTGTCGGAAAAGCGGAATTACAGAACCGTTTGAGCCGAGGACGTTGCCGAAGCGAACTGCGGCAAACGAGGTACTAGAGTCGGTGCGGCACTGACACACGCGCTCGCACATACGCTTTGAGGCGCCCATAATGTTGGTGGGGTTAACCGCTTTATCCGTAGAAATGAGTATAAACTTTTCAGCACCGTGCTTTTCGGCAGCATTTGCTGTATTATATGTACCGAGAATGTTGTTCTTAACAGCCTCTATGGCACTCTGCTCCATAAGCGGAACGTGCTTGTGCGCCGCCGCGTGGAAAACTATCTGCGGTTTATACCTTGTAAATATATCTTCAAGACGTCGTCTGTCGCGGACAGAGCCGATTTCAACAGCAAGATTCAAATTGTCGCCGTACTTGCGCAAAAGCTCCTGCTGAATGTCGTATGCGTTATTCTCGTAAATGTCAAAAATAACAAGCTTTTTCGGTGAATGCTTTGCTATCTGACGGCAAAGCTCACTGCCTATCGAGCCGCCGCCTCCCGTAACGAGAACTACCTTTCCCTCATAATATGCCTTGGTTTCATTGTCGACTATCTTCAGCGCATCGCGGAACAAAAGGTCCTCGACCTGCACCTCACGCAGAGTTCTCTTTGCATCAACGCTCGGCTCCTCCGAGTCCTTGAAAGGATAGTCATACAGCTTTACGGGAATACCCGTAGGTCTGTACAATTCTATCTGCTCCTGTATTGCATCGCTGTTAAGCGAGGGAAGCGCAATGATTATCTCCTGAATAGGCATATGCCTCAGGTCCTTGATGATCTTTTCGCTGTCGGGAAGTATCGGAATATTGCATATCTTGCTTCCCACCTTCGCAGGATTTTTGTCTATAAAGCATATCGGGCGATAGCGCGAATTTGAACTGTAAAGCAGCTCTTCAGCAAGCATAACACCCGTGCTGCCGGCACCGACTATCGCAACACCTATCCTGTGCGCCTTATCGATATCAACATTGTAATAGCGGTAGCGGAGCTGGTATGCAAAGCGAAGAACAAGAGTAAGCAGAGAAAATCCGCTGACAATAGCTACAGTATGCCATATTCCAAGGTAGCAATAGGTCGCACGTGTAATAGCAATCGCAAGAATACAGCCTATGGTATCGGATATGACCATAAACAGGTACGCTCTTGAATTTGCATATCTCCATACATTGTTGTATACAGCAAACGCAATTCGCGCGGCAAATGTACATACTATCATTACCGCCATTGCAATAAGATACTGGTACCCCGTCAAGTTTACGCTTGTTGTAGTTTCGGTGGACAGAACGACCGTGCCGAAAAAAACTAAAATAAAGGATGCAATGTCTATCAAAAGCAGGATGAGTTTTCTGTTTTTGAATAATGTCATAAATTTCTCCTATATAAATCGGCTGATGCCGAAAAATTTACCCGGGGAGCTTTGCAAGCAGATGCACCATTGCGCGAAGTGCATCATTTGCACCAATCTTTGCGGTGCGCAAAACAGACTCGTCCTGCGTGCGCTTAACAAACGAATCATCAATAGCAAGCACCTTAGTTTCCTTATTCTGCATTATAGCATTATGCTTTTCATAAAGAGCATCAAAGGTCAGCATACCCGCACCGCCGTTCTTTATGCCCTCCTCCATAAAGAGGACAGCACAAGGGCCGCTCGGTAAAAGTGATGCTATTTTAGCGGCAGGAACCGAATAGGGCTTGAGAGTTTCAAGCAGTATAATTCCCGTTTCAACCCCTTGCGCGCGCAGCTTGCCAGCCGCCGTCATAGCCTCTTTTACTATTCTGCCGTAGGTTATAATAACAGCCTTGTTCGCCTCTTTGTCGGTGAAGTCGGCATGCAGAACAGTATCGCTGTCGCCATTTTTAAAGAAGGTTTTTATTATTTCCCCATCATCCTTTGCATTGGGATAACGGATAGCCACAGGAACAGATGTATGCAGGCTCGCTTCGAGGAAACGGTCGAGCGAAGCAAAAGTAGCAGGTGCAAACAAACAAAGCTCAGGTACCCCCGAAAGAAAGGATACATCAAAAATGCCGTGATGAGTAGGACCGTCACCTGTAGCAAGTGCCGCGCGGTCTACAATAAACCTTACAGGCAATTTCTGAAGTGCGACATCGTGCAAAATACTGTCATAGCTGCGCTGCAGAAAGGTCGAATATATCGCGACATACGGCTTCATCCCTGCAGCAGCAAGTCCTGCCGCAAAGGTTACGGCATGCTCCTCGGCAATACCTACATCGAAAAATCTGTCGGGAAACTGCTTTGCAAAGGAGGTGAGCCCCACACCCGTCTGCATAGCCGCGGTAATAGCACAAACCGACGCGTCCCTCTTTGCCATTTGGCAAAGAGTGTTACCGAAATGTTCAGAAAAGTTGCCGCTGTAATCGGTGCCAACCTGATGATATGCACTCGGATTTTCCTCGGCGGGCGCGTATCCCTTGCCCTTTTTTGTCCGCAGATGCACAACAACGGGACATTCGCAGAGCTTTGCCTCATTAAGAAGATGCTCGACCGCCTCGTAATTATTTCCGTCAACGGGACCGAGATGCACAAGTCCGAGTCCCTCAAAATAGCTCTTGCCGTAGACCGCCCTCTTGGTAAAGTCCTTGGCACGCTTCATTGAGCGAAGCAAGGGAGAGCCGACAAGCGGTACCTTTGAAAGAAGGTCTGCCGTGCGGCGCTTAAAGTTGAAATACTCTTTGGTAGAGCGCGCCTTGGCAATATGTGCCGCAAACGCTCCCCTGTTAGGCGAGATGGACATCTCGTTTTCATTTAATATAATAACAAGTCGGAGCTTTTTGTCACAGTTGTTGAGCGCCTCGTGTACCATACCGCCGGTAAATGCACCGTCACCGAGTACAGCCACGGTGTATGCCGAGCTTCCGCGCAGTCTGTCAGCCTCAGCATAGCCGAGCGCAGCCGAAACCGATGTGGATGCGTGTCCCGTGCCGAAAGCATCATACTCACTCTCGCTCATATTTTCAAAGCCTGATATGCCGCCGCCCTTACGGAGGGTGTCAAAGCGATCTTTTCTGCCGCTGAGTATCTTGTGTACATAGCTCTGGTGACCGACATCAAATATCACGCGGTCTCGCGGCAGGTCAAAAACCCTATGCACAGCTACAGAAAGCTCGACAGCACCGAGATTCGAGGCAAGGTGACCGCCTGATGCACTGACCTTTTCTACAAGAAAGGCGCGAAGCTCCTCGCAAAGCATGGGCATATCACTCGCGTCAAGAGCGCGAAGGTCATCGCCGTTATTCACTTTATCTAAAATAGGATATACCTTGTTCTCCACGGTGGCTTTTTGTCCTTTCAAAATTCTGCACAAAATCGGTGTGCGAAATTTTACTTGTTTGTCAAAGCGTAGAAAATGAAAAATTTATGCATTTTCTCTTGACAAGAGTTTTCCACATTCAAAAAGGGGGAAATGTGAATAAATGAATACGCAAACCCCTTGATTTTACGGGAAATATTCATTTTTTATGGGAAATATTCATAGTTTTCCACATTTTACACCGATATCAAAGTGGGAAATGTGGAAAACTCGATTTTGTGAACATTTCACAAAATTGAGAAAAATTTATAAATTAAAGTATTTTTTATCGAGCGAACGAAGACCGATTGCCTCTGCAATATGCCTTGCCTCGATAGTGTCACTTGCATCAAGGTCGGCGATTGTCCGCGACAGTCTTAGCACCTTGTCGTACCCGCGTGCGCTCATACCGAGCGAGTCAAAGGCCGCCTTTAAAAGTGTGCGTGCCTCCTCAGTAAGCAAGCAGTATTTTTCAATCTCACGGGTGGTAAGGTCCGAGTTCCTTCGGGGCTTGTCCCCGTTTTTCTCCGCACGCTTTAGCGCATATGCACGCGCCGCATTAACCCTTTCGCGTATAGCTTCGGACTTTTCAGCCGAAACCGAGGACGTTCCAAGCGCCTCAAAGTCAACGGGCGGTACCTCTATCTGGATATCCATTCTGTCAAGCAGCGGACCGCTTATTTTCGAAAGATACTTGCGTATATCGCCACTCTTGCAGGTACAGTTCTTTGTCGGGTGGGAATAGTAGCCGCACTTGCAAGGGTTCATCGCGCACACAAGCGTTACCTCGGCGGGATATGTAACCTTAGCCGCCGCGCGGGTTATTGTAACCTCGCCGTCCTCAAGCGGCTGGCGGAGCGTTTCCATAGTATTCTTTGCATACTCCGGAAGCTCGTCAAGGAAAAGCACACCGTTATGCGCAAGCGAAAGCTCACCCGGCTTTGGATTTGAACCGCCGCCCACAAGGCCGACCGCGCTCATCGTATGATGCGGCGCACGGAACGGACGGTTTACTATAAGAGAGGTGTCCTCGCGGAGCATACCCGCAATAGAATGTATCTTGGTAGTTTCTATCGCCTCGTCAAAGGTAAGCTCCGGCAGTATCGTTGGAAAACGCTTTGCCAGCATCGACTTGCCAGTACCGGGAGGGCCGATAAGCAGAACATTATGTCCGCCTGCCGCCGCGATTTCAAGCGCGCGCTTAGCGTGAGACTGTCCCTTGACCTCGGAAAAATCAACGTCAAACACGGCTCTGCCACGCTCGAAGACACTGTCATCAAAGGTCATTGGCGTTATCTGCGCTTCGCCGCGAAGATGCATAACAAGTTGCATAAGGTTATCAACAGGATAAACTGTGATATCGGGTACAGCGCTCGCCTCGGGCGCATTTTTAGTAGGAACAAAAACCTCACCCCTGCCGTGCGCCTTTGCCGCAAGGCACATACAGAGAACTCCGTCTACAGGGCGCACATCGCCGGAAAGCGAAAGTTCGCCTATAAACGAGCGCCCTTCCATCCCCTCATCGGGAACGGTACCGCCTGCAACAAGCACACTGACAAGCATAGCGAGGTCAAAGGATGAGCCCTCCTTTTTGCGGTTTGCAGGTGCGAGATTCAAAATTATTTCAAGCGAGGGAAAACGGATACCGCTGTTTGTAGCCGCGGCGCGTATACGCTCGCGAGCCTCTTTTACCGCGGTGTCGGCAAGTCCGATTATCTCAAGAGCAGGCAATTTCTTCTGCGCGCTGCACTCTACAGTGACTTCAAAGCCGTCTATTCCAAGCAGTGCCGCAGTATAGGTCTTTGCCAGCATCTTTTTCACCTCGCCAAGTTTGAATTATTAAACAGTCATAGTCATTATATCATATATCATAAAAAAAGTAAACATTTTTTATCACACACAAACAAAGCAACATATGACACATAATTTTGCCGATATAGACTTGAAATAGAGAGGACTTTGATGTATAATGTATAAGTTAAAATAGGTAAATTATGTTCAAAGAAGGTTTTTAATAATGTTAGAAATCAAAAAACTGATAGCGGCGGCGCTTTCAAAAGCCGCAGACGGCGCTATTGACGAGGCGACAGCGCTTGAATCTTTTGAATATCCGCCGAGCGCGGAGATGGGCGACCTCGCGTTCCCCTGCTTCAAGCTCAGCCGCGTTATGCGCAAGGCTCCTCCTGCTATTGCTGCAGAGATAGGCGGAAAGTTTCAGTGTGAGGCTGTTGAAAAGGCGGAAGTCGCAGGCGGTTATCTCAATCTTTTCCTCGACAAGGAATATCTTGCAAGCTATGTTATAGACAAGGCTGTTTTTGCAGATGCTCCTTACGGCTCATCAAGCGAGGGCAAGGGTAAGACTGTCGTTCTCGACTACTCCTCACCTAACGTTGCAAAGCCTTTCCATATCGGCCATCTCGGCACTACCGTTATCGGTCACTCGCTTAAAAAGTTGCACGAGTTTGTAGGCTTTAGCTGTATCGGCATTAACCACCTCGGCGACTGGGGCACTCAGTTCGGCAAGCTTATCACCGCTTACCGCATGTGGGGTGACCGCGAAAAAATTGAGCGTGGCGAGATAGACGAGCTTGTTGCTCTGTACGTCAAGTTCCACGAAGAGGCCGAGAAGGACGACAGCCTTAACGACAAGGCGCGCGCCGAGTTCAAAAAGCTTGAGGACGGCGACGAAGAAAACCTCGCTCTCTGGAAGTGGTTTATCGAAATCTCGCTGCGCGAGTACCAGAAAACCTACAAGCAGCTCGGCATTTCCTTTGACAGCTACAACGGCGAAAGCTTCTACACCGACAAAATGATGCCCGAGGTTGAAAAGATTCGCGAAAAGGGACTGCTCAAAATCGACGACGGTGCATCAATAGTTGACCTCGAAGAGTACGGTATGCCCCCTTGCCTTATCCTGAAGCGTGATGGCTCTACCCTTTATCCCACGCGCGATATTGCGGCTGCCGTTTACCGTAAGAACACTTACGACTTTGATAAGTGTATCTACGTAACAAGCGCAGGGCAATCGCTTCACTTTGCACAGTGGTTCAAAGTTACCGAGCTTATGGGATACGACTTTGCAGACAAGCTCGTTCACGTTCCCTACGGCACGGTTTCTATAGACGGTGCAAAGCTCGCTACAAGAACAGGCAATGTTGTTCTGCTCAAGGACCTTTTTGCAACCGCTATTGACAAGGCACTCGGTATAATCGAAGAAAAGAATCCCGACCTTGAAAATAAAAATGAGGTTGCGGCAGATGTCGGTGTCGGTGCTATTGTGTTCCACTACCTCTCAAACGGACGTATCAAGGACATCAACTTCATTATGGAGGACGCACTCTCATTTGACGGCAATACAGGCCCATATGCACAGTACACCTACGCGCGTACCTGCAGTATCCTCCGCCGCGCAGGCGAGGTTAAAAAGGCGGTTAAAATCACGGCTGATGAAGAGAGCGAGCTTGTAAAGGCTCTCCTCCGCTTCCCCGAAAAGATAAAGAGCGCCATCGCAGACTATGAGCCGTCTACAGTAACGCGCTATATACTCGACCTCTGCGCAGCATTCAACCGCTTCTACCACGAATGCCCGATTATGAACTGCGAGGACGAGGAAGTAAAGGCAACAAGACTCTGCCTTGTAAAGGCGACAAACGGTATTTTAAAGAACGCGCTTTCGCTTATCTGCGTAGGCACACCCGAAAAGATATAAACGAAGGTGTTCTTTCCACAAAAAGAAAGAACCAAAGAAAAACTGTAAAATTTTTTCACAAAAAGGTTTGGAGAGCACGAGAACCTTTTCTTAAAAGGTTCTCGTACAACATCTCGCAATACACTAAGGAGAAACACAATGTCAGGACATTCTATATGCAAAAATATAATGCACAAAAAGGAAAAGACCGATGCTCAGAGAGCAAAGATCTTTACTAAGATAGGCAAGGAAATGTCTATCGCTATCCGCGAGGGCGGTCCTGATCCCGTTTCCAACTCTAAGCTTCGCGAGCTTATCAACAAGGCGAAG
>JAZSKM010000084.1:0-2409 GCA_045534835.1 Eubacteriales bacterium
TAATTTTAGACTTTTTTTCAATAGGAGAGAGCCAAGGCTCTTACCAATTTGAATAATATTTACTGTTAATATATCTTTGGGGAATGGTGAAATTCCATACCGGCGGTAAAGTCCGCGAACACGAAAGTGCCGAGCAGGCGAAATTCCTGCACCGACAGTAAAGTCTGGATGAGAAAAGATGAAGCTGTTTCGATAGCTATATGGTCCCCGTGCTGTGGGACTTTTCTTTTTTCTCCTATAATTTTTGGAGGCAAAAATGAAAAAAAACAACAAAGTTTTTAGTTTGGTTGTTATTGCATTATTCACTGCGATTGCATATATATCCAGCCTTGCGCTACCTATTAAAGTGCAGTTTTTGACATTGGATATCAAAGATGCCTTTCTAACGATTGGCGCTTTATATTTCGGGCCACTTTCGGGCGTTGTTATGTCTTTTGCTGTTTCTATGCTTGAACTTCTGTTTGGAAGTGATACCGGAATTTACGGATTTATTATGAATTTTATCGGCTCAGCGACCTTTGCGCTTGTCGCTTCGCTTATTTATACATACAAAAGAAACCTCTCAAACGCTGTTACCGGCTTGTTTTGCGCCTGTATCGCTATGACGGTTGTTATGATTGCGGCGAATTTAATTATAACCCCGTATTTTATGGCTGCTAAAGGAATGACTGCACAGGCGGTTGAAAAAATGATAGTTCCGCTGCTTTTACCTTTTAATCTTTTTAAGGGACTGCTTAACGCAGGTATTGTAATGCTTCTGTATAAACCTGTGTCTGTAGCACTAAAAAAGACCACGTTCAACAATGATCCTACAGCAGTGGTAAAATTGAATAAAAATACATTGATTGTAACTGTTTTTTCGCTTCTGCTTGTGATTTTATCTATCGTATTTATTATTGTGAAACTTGGCGGTGTACTTGATTTAGCCGCATAGTTTTATCAGGAGAATTCAGATGTTAGAGAATATACTTGGTCCTGAATTTTATACGTTTTTGATTTCTATGGTACCTATAATAGAGCTTCGAGGTGCAATACCGATAGGTCAGGCGCTCGGACTCTCTTTTTGGGAATGTTTCCTTATTAGTGTTTTCGGCAATATGTTGCCTGTTCCAATAATTTTGCTTTTCGTACGTTTTGTTCTTAATTGGATGAAAGGTATAAGGCCGCTTGATAAAATCGCTAATTGGGTATTTGAGAAGGCGGAGAAACATTCGGGAAAGGTTACTAAATATGCTATCTGGGGGCTATTTTTGTTTGTCGCAGTTCCTCTTCCGGGTACAGGTGCTTGGACCGGTTCACTGATTGCGGCACTTTTGGATATGCGTATGAAAAAAGCTTTGCCATCTGTGTTTGCGGGTGTGCTCGTCGCCGGACTTATTGTAAGTGGCATATCGTACGGTTTTTTGACATTTTTAAGTTTTTTACTCTAAATTTTTCTTTTAAAAAATCGAAAAAAGTATTGCATATGCGATTATTCTGTGATAGAATAACAGCGTTAATTTAATATTTTCTTATCAAGAGCGGCGGAGGGACTGGCCCTGTGAAGCCCGGCAACCTACAGTATGTAAGGTGCTAAATCCTGAGAGATGAGAATATCGCCCTCGGGATTCCGAGGGCGTTTTTTCGTCAAAAAGGAGGATTTATGAGCAAATACTTGTTTACATCCGAGTCCGTGACCGAAGGACATCCCGATAAAATTTGCGACAAAATTTCTGATTCTATATTAGATGCTTTGCTTGCACAGGATCCTGATTCACGCGTTGCGTGCGAAACCTTTACGACTACCGGTATGATTTCGATTATGGGTGAGGTTACTACTAATGCAACTGTGGATGTTGCCGAGATTGCGCGTGAAACTGTTCGCGAAATCGGTTACGACAACGCGGAATACGGTTTTGACTGCAACACCTGTGCTGTTATTAGTTCACTTCATAAGCAGTCGCCCGATATAGCACTTGGCGTTGATAAATGCGCTGAGGCAAAGGCCGGCGAGCAGAGTGACGGACTTGACATAGGCGCCGGCGACCAAGGGCTTATGTTTGGATACGCTTGTGACGAGACCAAAGAGCTTATGCCTCTGCCGATATCCCTCTCTCATAAGCTTGCGCTTCGATTGACCGAGGTCAGAAAGAATGGTTTGCTTTCTTACTTACGTCCTGACGGAAAGACCCAAGTTACTGTTGAATATGTAAACGGTGTCCCTGCAAGAGTTGATGCTGTTGTTGTATCTTCTCAGCACAGTGCGAACGTTGAACTTGAAAAAATCCGCAAGGATGTCATAGAGCACGTAATTAAGCCCATTATTCCTGCAGATATGATGGATAATGATACAAAAATATTTGTAAATCCTACAGGACGTTTTGTTGTGGGTGGACCTATGGGTGACACGGGTCTTACGGGCAGAAAAAT
>JAZSKM010000058.1:0-5786 GCA_045534835.1 Eubacteriales bacterium
ACCTCTTCGTTGACTCTGCTCTTAAGATTATTGACAATGATGCTGTAGAGTTCGTTAACTTTGTAGAGGCGACCGCAGCTCTTGCTGACAAGCTTGGCTTTAACTGCGTAATGACATCTTCTATCGCTGTTGAAGATGCTCCTGAGGCACTCAAGAAGTACCTTTAATTGTTAGTATAAAAGCACCGAGCATTTGCTCGGTGCTTTTCACATATATAGGGCTCCTGCATATTATGGTATCGAAGGCGAAACGCCTATAATATACAGGAGGAACCTACTATGGCTGAGAACAGATGTTCCTGCGCAAGCAATTCTTTGCAAGGTATTTCACATTGCAAAGAATCGGTTTGTATTGATACTTACAGAGTTCTTGACTCTTGCCGTGATAAAGATTGCTTTGAAAATATCAGAGTGTATCTCACAGAGTTTGGACAGGAAATAGTAAATCACACTGATACTATCAGAACAAAGTGTGCACACATAATTCGTACCTGCATAAATGTCGAACCCGTTCAGTTTAACCGAGGCTTTTATCAGATAACGATCAGATTTTATGTAAAAGTCGTTTTTGAGGCTTGCGTAAATATGAGCCGCGCACAAGAGTTTGAGGGTGTTGCGGTTGTTGAAAAGAGAGTTATTTTATACGGTAGCGAGGGATGCGTAAACATCTATCGCAGCGGTATAAATGATGATATTTGCTGCAATGAGGGCAGTGCGGCTGTATATACGACCAATATGCCTGTTGCAACTGTCGAAGTTGCCGAGCCTGTCGTGCTTGGCGCGAAAATAGTTGAGGCAAACAAATGTAATTTTGTGCCATGCTGTATATGTCCCTGTGACTGTATTCCTGAAAATGTACAGCTCGCCTTTAACGGAAATCTTTGTGACAGTGACGATCGCGCACTTTATGTTTCGCTCGGATTTTTCTCAATCGTCAGAATTGAACGTCCCGCGCAGTACTTAGTAAACGTTGCTGAATACTGTATTCCCGATAAAGAATGTGTCGTGGGCGACGATGACGACCCCTGCAGTCTTTTCAAAAATATGGCATTTCCTATAAATGAATTCTATCCGCCCTCACTTTCAAATAACGGCAGCGACTGCAATCCGTGCAGAAAAAAGTAACTTTTAACAGCGAAGCCACGCAAAAACATTTGCGTGGCTTTTTGCTCTATCTGTTTTGTCTGTATATCTCGTATGCAAGAATGGTTGCGGCAGATGCCGCTGAAAGGGAAGCTGGAAAGTTGCGCCCATATTCTATCCGTACGACCTCATCGGCAGTTTGCAGGACAGATGCGCGTATACCACGTTTTTCGCCCCCTACAATTAAAAAAATAGGCTTTGTGAGGTTGGCATCGTACAGGCTTACCGAATTTGGCGTATCTGCGCATATTACGCGGTAATTATTCGCCTTAAAAAACTCTGCAGCCTCGGCTGGCTCCGAAGTATAAAGGTTAAGCAGCTCAGAAGCGCCCGCGGAGGCTCTTGCAACAACACCTGCCGCGCTCAGCCAATTACGCTTTGGCAGGATAATTCCGTCCGCGCCCGATGCGTAAATTGAGCGGAGAGAATATCCGAAGTTATACGGATCCTCAATGCCGTCAAGCATAACATAGAAACCGTTTTGAGGGAGAGAAGCGCTTGAAAGGGAAGTGAGCTCGGAAATTGTTCTTTCAGAGCACCTTGCAAGAATTCCGCCGTGAGAATTGCCAATAGCAAGTGAATTCAACTCATTTTCAGAGACTTCGGTCAAGGCAAAGCCATACTGCGGAGCTACTTTTGAAAGATAGTTTAGCTCCTTTGCGCGTGCTTTGGCACGTTCTGTACTGTATAATATTTCAACTATCCTCCGGTCGCTTATCCCTTGTTCAAACCCCTTAATAACCGAGCGGATAGACGTCATACCTTCAAAAATATTAGAACTGTGAAATTTCTCGTATTCTTTTTCCAAGATAGTACCTCAAAATAGCATTTTCTTAATTATACCACGGAATATCTTAGAATTGCTATAGTTAATCATTAAAATTTTTATTTTTTCATATAGTGTATCAAATACATAAGAAAGCGGTACGTTTTATGGAAATTCATAATCTAAAAGAAAGATGTGAACTTCTCGGGGGATATATAGTAGAAAATAATGCGACTGTAAGAGATGCTGCAAAAAAATTTTCAATCAGTAAAAGTACGGTGCATAAAGATGTCACCGAGAAATTATATTATGAAAATCCGCAACTGCATAAAATGGTAAAAGCGGTTCTTGAAAAAAACAAATCAGTACGTCACTTAAGAGGCGGCGAGGCGACAAAAAGAAAATATATGGCGAAAGAAAAATAAAATTGCTTGACTACAACAGGGAAATCTGTTAATATTTTTCTATAGAAATTTAATTCTCAATTATACAAAATGCAAATTTTGTATAATTGAGAGAAGAGAAAGTGGAAAGGCGGTGCAATGCGTGTTATTAGCGATAGATATCGGTAATTCAAATGTTTCTATTGGTGTTTTCAAATTAACTGCGAAATTGCCTCCAGAATTGGTTACGCATTTTAAGATATCGGCTTCTCAGATGTCTGTTGACGAATATACCGCTCATATTACTGATTTTCTTTCGCGTAGTGGTATTTGCAGTTATTCGCATTCAAACGCCAATGAAAATTCTATAATTGATTCTGCAGCTGTTTCTTCAGTCGTACCGAGCCTTACTCCCATACTTTTCGAAGCTGCTAAAAAAATATGCGGAAAAAAACCGTTTATGGTTACCAGCGGTATTCGCACAGGATTTGAAATGAAAATCAAAAATCCTGAACAGCTTGGGGCTGATATAGTATGCAACTGCACCGCTGCCTTAGCGATTTTTAATAGCCCGACTGTTATACTTGATATGGGTACTGCGACTACCTTAACCGTTATTGATAATAAATTAACAATCATTGGAACAATCATTATTCCTGGGTTAAGAGTTTCTCTTGAGGCTTTGTATAATTCCGCAGCACAGCTTAACGATATCACATTAGATAGCAACGTAGAACTTATAGGAAAAGACACCAGATCTGCTGTTGGCTCAGGAATTATCAACGGAAATGCTTTTATGATTGACGGCTTTGTCCGCAACATACGTGAAGAACTTGGACTTACTGGCAGCGATACTAAGCTTTTGTTAATAGCTACAGGCAGTCATTCTGAATACATCCTGCCCTGCCTCAGAAATAAATTCAAATATAGTGAAGCACTGACACTTATGGGACTTGCTGTTCTTTATCAAAAGAATAACAAAATATGATATTATGGCTACGGCCTTAATATATATTAGGTCGCGCCTTACAGATTTTCATATTTTAAGGAGGCAGCGACTAAAAATAAGGAGGTTTAAATATGATTAGAATGTCTTCGCACCAGCGCGTACTGCGTATGGTGCAAATTGCACTTTTTGCAGCACTCGTAGCAGTGTTACAGGTGTTTTCAACTGTTGTGCCGATGCCCTACGTGAAAATCACGCTTACACTGATTCCGGTGGTGCTTGGCGGTGTGTATTTCGGTAAGGGTGCTGCGATGTTTTTAGGCGCAGTATTCGGTGCTGTCGTAACAGCATTTACAGTATCCGGCTTTGACTTTGGTGCAAATATGATGTTCCTCGCAAGACCGGTTTTGACAGTGTTTATCTGTTTTGCAAAAGGTATGCTCGCAGGACTTATATCGGCGCTGATTTATGAGGCTTTACATAAAAACAAAAAGCTCGGCGATGCTAAGGTAATTACGGTTGCCGCGGCGGCAGCGCCTATTGTAAACACTGCATTTTTCTGCATCTTCCTCTTTGCATTTTATCCTGAAATACTCCGTCAATGGGCGGGCGGTACAAATGTATTCATATATATGATCACCGTTCTTGTAGGGATAAATTTTGTTGTTGAATTTTTGCTGAATATAATTCTCTGCCCCATCATCGGTACGAAAGTTAAAATGAAATGAATGAAAACACAGCAAGGTTTTTAAGCCTTGCTGTGTTGCTTTTACTTAAATTTTTGCCAATTTGTTAACTTGTGGATTTGCGGAAAGTTCCATTAGAAGGTGGTTCATATCACCTTCATTGTCGCATATTACATCAAGAGTTATACCAAAGGTCACGACAACTGGTAGAAACAGCGATTGCGCCGCTTCCGATCGCACCTGTAACCTCTGCATTTGTTTCAATAAGACCGCCTGCAATGACCGGAATATTGCAATTGGAAAAACGGCCGATGATTTTTGTGACAACTCCCGGCATTATTTCGATAAGATCTGGTTTTGACGTATTTATCATTTCATCAATGCTAGCAAGTCCCTTAGAGTCAAGAGCAAAAAAACGCTGAACAGTAAGAAGCCCTAATTCCTTAGCTTGTCTGATATTCTGTGCTCGGGTAGTGACAACGCCGTCAACACCGCAGTTCGCAAGAAACTCAAGTCCTGCTCTGTCTTTTCCTACACCTTCACACAAGTCAAGGTGAACGAAAATCGCCTTTCCTTTTTTGTGCGCCTCAGTGATTCTCTGCTCTACTGTAAGTATGTTAGCCTTGAGATAAAACAAAATTTCAACAGGAGAGTTCAAAACATCGGACCACTGATAATCGTGGATAGCACCAATGATCGGGGTGCGCTCTACACAGTCCAAAAACTCAGAAATCTTCATAAAGCTCCTCCAAAAAATGAGAAAGCAGAAAACCACAATAAGGCTGTGGCTTTCTGCAACTTCAAATCTTTAACAAACATATTATGCGGTGCAGAAATTTAAAATCAAGTGTACCTATATGTTTTTAAGTGCCTTGGTAATTTCACTGCAATCCTCAAGAACAAGGTCGGGCTTATCGGGAGACGCATCCAAAATCTCCCTTGTAGTTTCTCCGCTCATAACAAGAATGCTTTTGGCACCAGCATTTATGCCGCTCATGATATCAGTATAAATTCTGTCGCCGATGACGGCGGTTTCTTCTTTAGAATAACCTGCAGTTTCCATAGCACGCTCGGGTATAAATGCGGCGGGTTTTCCAATAACAAATGGGCGCTTGCCTGTCGCGTTGTAAATCATTTCGCATACGCTTCCGCAGTCCGGAACGCTGCCGTACTCTGTAGGGCAAACAAGGTCAGGATTTGTAGCAATATACGGAAGTTCTCCGCGGGTGAGAAGTAACTTTGAAACATCCTCGAGCTTCTTGAACGTAAGCTCTGTGTCAAATCCCATTATAATGCATTCAACTTCATCAAGGTTTTCGGTTATAGTAAAGCCTTCTTTCCTGAATTCTTCTTTGAGAGACTCGGTTCCGCAAACGTAAAGCCTTGCATTCGGATATTTATTTTTTAGGTAAAAAGAAGTAACCTGAGAAGAAGTCAAAAAGTCGGAATACTCAGCCTTAATGCCAAGATTATCAAGCTTTTTGATGTAGTCAACAACACTCTTTGAAGAGTTGTTTGTAATAAACATATAACGTCTGCCGGTTGCCTTGATAGTTTCAAGCAATTCCTTTGTAAAATCAAACAGGCGGTTTCCAAGATAAAGAGTGCCGTCCATATCAAAAAGGAAAAGATTGATACTTTGAATAAGTTCTGTCTGATACATAATACCTCTAAATTAAAAATATTTTCTATAAGTATTTTATCATAAAAGAAAAATAAGTCAATGGTAATGAAAAATAGGGGGCAAATAACACTAACACATATTTTTATTTTTTACCGAACAGACTACCTATCTTGCCAACAACATCGCCGATATCGTCAACGGCAAGCTTAGCCTTAATTCCGTCTACGATCTTATTTATC
>JAZSKM010000111.1:0-1729 GCA_045534835.1 Eubacteriales bacterium
CTATGCGCATTTTTTCAAGCTGTTCAGAGTTTTTGAGTTTAATCATTGTTTGTTCCTATCACTCTTTTATGCCGAGCGCCTCAAGGGTAAGCTTTGTGGTGTCGGAAAGCTCTTCCTGACCTTCTACTACCCTAAGCACGCCCATTTCGGCATAATAGTCTTTAAGCGGTTCGGTTTCCTCGTGGTAAACCTTAAGTCTTGACTCTACTACCTCGGGAGCGTCGTCCTTGCGGATACTGAGCTTTTCACCGCAAACGTTGCAGATGCCCTCTACCTTCGGCTTCTTATATTCCGTATGGTAGGAAGCGCCGCAAGCAAGGCATACGCGTCTGCCGCTCATACGGGTAACGATTTTTTCGTCCTCAACCTCAAGGTCAAGTACAACATCAATATCTATACCCATCTCAGAGAGAGCCTTTGCCTGAGGAACCGTTCTCGGAAAGCCGTCGAGAATAAAACCGTTCTTGCAGTCGTCTTCTGCGAGTCTTTCCTTTATGATACCGATTACAACTTCATCCGGAACAAGTCCACCGGCTTCAATCTGAGCCTTGGCAGCCTTGCCCATTTCGGTACCTTCTTTAATAGCGCTTCTGATTATAGCGCCGGTTGATATCGTTGGAATACCGAGCTTTTCGCTCACTATTTCCGCTTGGGTGCCTTTACCTGCACCCGGTGCGCCAAAAAATATTATTTTCATTTATTTCGTACCTTTCACGCACACTGATTAAAACTTAATCAAGGAAGCCTTTGTAGTGACGCATCGAAAGCTTACCTTCAATTTCACGCCATACTTCAAGTACAACACCAACAACGATGATAAGTGAAGAACCACCAAAGGTGAGAGCCGCGAAGCTCTGGTCAATTGCAGCAAGGATAAAGGGAATAACCGCGATAAGACCTACTGCAAGTGCGCCGATAAGCGTAATTCTGTTGAGGATTCTTGTGATATAATCAACTGTAGGTGCGCCGGGACGGATACCCGGAACTGTTCCGCTGTTTTTCTTAAGGTTGTTTGCAATTTCGGTAGGATTGAAGGAAATTGCAACATAGAAATAAGCGAACATTATGATGAGAAGGAAGAAAATTATGATATAGATAGGTCCTCTTGAGGAGAGCCACTCTGTATAGAGTTTGGACTCTGCAAATTTCTGTGAGAACATCGCGATTGTCGCGGGTACAGAAACGATTGCACTTGCGAAGATGATAGGCATAACGCCTGTCATATTGACCTTAAGCGGAAGGAACGAGTTCTGACCGCCGTACATCTTTCTTCCAACCTGACGCTTTGCGTACTGAATCGGAATTCTGCGCTCTGCGTTGCTGATATATACTACAAACCAGATGGTTGCAACAACGATTGCGAGAAGTACTACAATGAATATAAGCTTTGTTGTCTGGCTCTGGAGTGCGAATGCGCTCATTACCTGTGCGGGAAGAGATGCAACGATGTTAGCAAAGAGTATCATAGAGATACCGTTTCCGATGCCGTGTTCGTTAATCTGTTCACCGGGCCACATAATGATGGATGCGCCTGCACAATAAGATACGATAATTACAATTGCAGCAAAGATGCCTCTGTCAAAGAGGTAGCCTGTGTGCATTGCGCCGTCTGCTGTTGTCCATACCTGATTTCTGAGGTATGTGTAGTAACCGAAAGCGGTAAGAATAGCAAGAACAACAGTTGCAATTCTCGTAATCTGAGCTATTTTCTTTCTTCCCTCATCGCCCT
>JAZSKM010000152.1:0-8848 GCA_045534835.1 Eubacteriales bacterium
CCTTTTCTATCGTCCTGCATCTGTGGTCGGCACGTAGGAGAAGCTCGTTATACTCGTCCTCCCTAACCTCATCCTCAAGCTCTATCCGCTTCATTTGCGAGAGTTTGATTTTGGTATTATGAGTATATACCGTTTTGCCGCCGCGCGTTCTTGCACGAACGCGCTCGCTCGCCCCCTTTTCTCCTACAAGGTAGGTCTGCAAAATTTCCGAACGGTTTCCAGAGCATAGTCTGTCAAGCAGCTCAATATCGGGATACTCAATCAGAAATTTCCTCTCGATTTCGAATGGCTGCGATTTCGTCGGCATCAAGGTCACCCTCCTCATAATATTTCTGCATACGGCGAAGCAGCATTTTTGCATCGGCACTGCCGCGCTTCTCTGCTTCTTTTACATATTCAATAGCTTCTTCAACATTTGCCTCTGTACCCGTACCGTTAAAGGTACAGATGCCAAGATGCAAATATCCTTCAGCACTGCCGAGGTCAGCCGCGCGGCGGAAGCATTTGTATGCTTCTACAGGCTTTTCGCCAAGTCCTCTGCCTCCGCGGTACGCCATACCGAGCGCAAGCAATGCATCAAGGTTATCCTGCTCTGCCGACTTTTTGAACCATACCTCTGCATCTGCGTATGAGTGAGGAAGTCCCTCTCCGTTCATATAGCATACGCCAAGCTCATACATTGCATCAGTATTACTCTGCTCAGCAGACTTACGAAGCCATTCCACTGCTACAGAATAGTCGGGGAAACCGAGCACTCCGCTAAACTGATACATTGCCATAGTGTACTGCGCCACGGCATCACCGTTTTCAGCCGCAAAGCGCGTTGCTGCCATTTTTTCAAGCACACTTTCATCGGGCATCTCAAAAAGGCAGTTGCCGAGAATGAAATCAGCGTATTCAATGCCGCTCGGGGTAAGTCCGCACTCCTTAAGGTGTGCATAATCGTTTACCTTATCGAGCATTTCTATAATTCTGCGCTTAGCATCTCTGTCCTTTTCTGCCAGCATAAGCGATGTAAGCATCTCGGTATCCTTATCGGTATCGCCCGAGAGCCTTTCGGCTATCTCAAATTCGTTCATAATCAACCTTTAGCTAAAAAAGATTTTATCTATTCCTTCGGCAACGCCTAGTATATCATTATCGGTACGAAGCGTTATAAACTCGTCAAACTCACAAGGTCCATTGTGCATAACCACACTGACACCTGCATAGCGAAGCATCTCATAGTCGTTAAGGCTGTCGCCGAATGCAACGAGGTTTTCTCTTTTCACAGAAAGCTTCTCGCCGAGAAGCTTCATTCCGAATGACTTGTCATACCCCTTATAAACACCCTCGGCATATCTGCCCATATTGATAAACTTTATCTCAGGGAACATCGCCATAACCTCGTCCGGAATTTCGCGGTCAAAGGTAAACTTTGTGACACGTAGCTTTGACGGCTCCTTCATATACTCGGAAAGTCTTGGTGTCATATCAATAGCAGGGTGGAAAATACCCCCGTGCACACCGTACACCTCTTTTTCACATTCAAGTCCGACACGCCAGCCGTTTTCATATGCAAAATAGCAAATGCGGCGTACAACATCATCGTCGATAGCCTTACGGTGAAGCACCTCGCCGTGATACTCGATATACGTACAACCGCACGCAAGACCGTCAAAGCCTGCGGCATCAAGCAGATCCTTTGGCATAAGCGAGGGACTGCGATTTGAATTTACAAATATTTCGTGGCCGGCTTTCTTAAGGCGGTGAAGCGCAGCTATATCCTCATCAAAAAAGCGTTTTTTTTCGTCAATCCAATGATAGAGAGTGCCGTCAAGATCAAAAAACACAAGTGACTTATTCATTTTCGTTATCCTGCAAAAATTCGGGCAGAAACTCCTTATCGATATACTTTTTCACATAGCCAATAAGCGTATCAAGCGTAGTTGAGTTTCCGTAATACGCCATACCGTGAGCCTTCGCCTGCTCGGCTGTATAGTCCTCAAGCAGATAAATATGATTGTTGTAAAAACTTCTTGTGTAGTCAAACACGGTGGGGATGAAAACGGGGTTCTTCACCTCGGCTTTTCCGTCCTCGCCGAGCTTTTCAACATCAAAGGAAATCATACCGCCGAGTATTTTATAGTCCCTTTCCATCTCAGACATAAAGTTACCGAGCGAATATACGCAAAGCGTTTTATTATCTCCACTCTCTATCCACTCAACAGGCTGAATACAGTGAGGATGATGCCCGATAATTACATCGCCGCCGTTATCACAGATAATCTGCGCGACCTCGGTCTGCTGCGCGTTTACATTAAAGGTAAACTCATTACCCCAGTGAATAGAAACTATTGTAATATCGGCAAGCGTTTCTGCCTCTGCAACCTTTAAAGCGACCTCGGCATTGTCTATATAGGGAATATAGACTTCACTGCCCCCAGGGAGCGAAAGCCCGTTTGTCCCATAGGTAAACGAAAGCAGCGCAATCCTAATACCGTTTTGTTCAATAACCGTAATTTGGTCAAACGCCTCGCGGTTGCGGTAAGCACCGATAAGCGTGACAGGCTGCTTCTCCCAGTAATCGAGATTGGCAAGGAAGCCGCTCTCGCCCTTATCAAGCATATGATTGTTTGCAAGACCGATTATATCAAAGCCCGCATCGACAACCGCATCGCCAAGCTCCTGCGGAGAATTGAAGCGCGGATAGTAGGAAAGCTCAAAGCCGTCACCGCACATAAGCGTTTCCTGATTGATAAAAGCAAGGTCGTGTTCCTCAACAATAGGCTTTATCGAGGTGTATGACGGTTTGAAATCATACTTTTGGTCAGTACCCTCCGCATTGCGCTTAGCATCGCGCACGTTTCCGTAGTAAACCATATTATCGCCTGCGGCAATAAATGAAAAACTGTAGAGAGTAGGCTCGGGCAGAGGCTCTATAACAGGCTCTGTCATAAGCGTGACGGGCATATCAGTAGTGGTAACTACAGGCTCTGTCGTTTCGACTACCGTTTCGCCGCCACATGCGGACAGTACCAAAGACAAAAGACAAATTGCTAATATTTTACGCATTTTTTATTCCTATCTGAAATCCTTTTCGCCGCATTTTACTGCGGTACGCATAATAGAATATTCATCGTTTGCGGCATCGTTCAATATACCGCACTTTTCTTTAAGTACCTTTACAAGATACTCGGGATTTAAAAAATTTGCACTATCGGCGGTAAGGCGTGTTTCGATACGTATCTCTCCGTCACAAAAAGTAACATTCGCAAAAACTATCTGTGAAGAGATATCCACGTCTTTTTCACCGCTCTTGGTGCGCTTTAAGACTACAAGAGGCGAAGCCGAAAGCGCATCGGCGCATTTTACGGCAAGCTTCTCGCTGCCACCGCAGGTCCTGATTTTTATAGTATAATCCGAGTGAGTTAGAGTCGAAAACTTCGTACTTGGCAAATACACGTCACGTACAACAAGACCGTCTATGCCCGTATCACGAAGCCGCCAGCGTATAACATCGGTATCAACGGTTTTTTCATTTCCGTTTACGAACACGTCCATATACTCACACACGCTCTCGGCTCCGACAGAAAGCGGTGTAGCAAATACAAGCCTTGGATGCGGTGTAAACCCTTCCGAATACCACACGGGCACGTTGCATCTTACAAGCAGTCGGCAAAACGTGCGGTGCAAATCAAGGTGCGAAATATACTGAAGCGCACCCGTCTTTTCAAACTTAATGCGGACGGCGATATGCTCAACCTTATCTCTTACGGGCAGCATTTACGTTCACCTCCGAGTTTGTTTGCGCCACAACCGCTGCACTTCTCTCGGCAACTCGGCGTAGTTTTATGCTCATATGCCTTTTCGCGCTCGCGCATAAGGAAGTCTTTGGTCACTCCGCAGTCAATCATATCCCACGGGAGTATTTCGTCAAGTCCGAAGCCGCGTGTAGCATAGAAGTCGGCATCAACGCCTGCCTCCTTGAATATCTCCATCCACGCATCAAAGTCAAAAAACTCTGTCCACGCATCAAACTTTCTTCCCTTCTTTGCGGCAAGCAAAAGCGCCTCCCCAAGACGGCGGTCGCCGCGCGCAAACACCGCCTCAAGATACGAAACCTTTGCATCGTGATAGTTATACACTATCTTGCGGTTTGTAATCTTGCTCTTAAGCAGTTCCTGCTTACGCATAAGCTCGTCATAGGTATCCTGCTTTTCCCACTGAAATGGAGTAAACGGCTTTGGTACAAAGCAGGAAACGCTTATGGTAACCGAGGGCTTACGCTGCTTGTTGCGATTGGGGTTTGCATAAAACGTGTCAAGCACTTTTTCGGCAAGCAATGCAATTCCCTCAATATCTTCGTCGGTTTCGGTAGGAAGACCGTTCATAAAATAGAGTTTGACGGAGGTCTTTCCCACGTCAAATGCAACATTAACAGCGCGAAGCAGGTCGCTTTCACACACATTCTTATTTATCGCATCGCGAAGCCTCTGCGTTCCCGCCTCGGGCGCAAATGTAAGGCTGCCCGTCTTAACGGTAGACACCTTATCCATAAGCTCCTTGGTGAAGCTGTCAATTCTGAGTGAGGGAAGCGAAAGGCTAATGTGATTTTCGGTTGCCCAAGCAGAAAATTTATCGGTAAGCTCATCAATATGAGAATAGTCGCTGATAGAAAGCGAAGAGAGTGTCATTTCGTCATAGCCTGAGCTTTGATACATACATTTTGCATCGTCGAAAAGCTTATCAACGCTCTTTTCGCGGACAGGGCGGCATACCATACCCGCCTGACAAAAGCGGCAGCCGCGTATACAGCCGCGGTACACCTCAAGCACCATCTTATCCTGCACGGTCTCGATATACGGCGCATAGGTATTTACCGGATAATATACCTTGTCAAGGTCTTTTATTATACGCTTGCGTATTTTCTTTGGTAAATCATCATATTTCGGCTGAAAAGCCTTTATAGTACCGTCAGCATTATAGCTGACGCTGTAAAGAGAAGGCACATAGAAGCCGTCAAGCATCGCCGCCGCGTGCAAGAACTTTTCCCTTGTGTACTCGCCGGACTCCTTCATATCCGTATACAGACGGCAAAGCTCGACAAGCGCTTCTTCGCCCTCGCCTATTGAAAAAATATCAAAGAAATCGGCTATCGGCTCAGGGTTATATGCGCAGTGTCCGCCGCCTATAACAATAGGATGTTCCTCTGTACGCTCTGCAGAAAGCAACGGTATTCCCGAAAGTTCAAGCACATTTAGCACTGTTGAATAGCATAGCTCGTACTGGAGCGTAATTCCGAGAAAGTCAAAGCCGCGCACCTCATCACCGCTCTCAAGCGCAGTCAAAAGAAGCGAGTGTTCTTTCATCTTCTCCTGCATATCAGTCCAAGGGGCAAATACTCTTTCGCACCAGATATCCTTTTCGCTATTGAGTGCACCGTAAAGCACGCGCATACCAAGATTTGACATTCCTATTTCGTATGTATCCGGAAAACAGAATGCAAATCTGCATTTAATGTCTTTTTTATCCTTTACTATCTGTCCGTACTCGCCGCCGCTGTAACGCCCCGGCTTAAGCACGCTTTTAAGTATCGTAGAATTCATTTTACCTCGTAAATCAAGGCTGCCGCAAAGGGCAGCCTTGAATATTTATCAGCCTAAATTTATCTTAGTGACAAGCCACGTAGGGATAAGCCAGAAAAGGTGATAGATGAGAATATGCACGGATGAAACAAGTCCTGCCATATTAAGAAGTGCAACGGCAAGCACGATAAGTGCGCATATCACAGCCGATGCAATACGAACCGCACGCAAGGTTCCTATCACGCCTGCAAGTTTGTCACACATAGTAACAGCCTCAACTATATCCCTGACTCCGCCTGCGGAAACTACGCCGCTGTCGGCGCGGTCGCTGTGCAAGGGAGCCTCGTCAACAGTGCGCCTTACAACCTTAACGGGAAGCTTTGAAATGTCAATAAACTGAGCAAGCAGTTCGTCATTGATATTCGAGTCGCCTGTGAGGATAACCGAAGCTATTCCGCGGCGCGCAAGCTTCTTAATTATAGACTCAAAGCTGCCGTCAAGAGTATATCTGATAAAGAACTTCGCTCTGAGCGCGCCGTCCTCGGCAAGATACATTGTGGAAAAGAGCTTGCCACCAATCTCGTTTGTCTTGTCGGTGACAACAAATCCGTTTTTCTCCATATACTCGGAGCTTCCGATGTAAAGTGTCTTTCCGTCAACGGTAGCCTTTACACCGTCATCATACACACCGTCAATCTTAACTCTGTAGGGCTTTGGGCACTCGGATATCATAAGCGCAAACACACTGCGAAGAGGTCCGCCGAGCTTTGAGAACACGGCATCCATCTGTTCTATTATAGTTTCAATATCGCCCTTGCCGTAAATACGAAGATTTTCAAGCGTTACGCCGTATGAGGGGAATGCATCGGCATCGTCAAAGCATATCATCGTAGTACCCGAATACTCCTGAGCAGAGGTTTCTCCAATAATAGCACTGTCAACGCGAGAGAGCTTTGATGCCGCCTTGTAAAGCGGATATGACGAAGAAAGCAGTATAAGCATAGGCAGACATACCGCAAGAGCACCGCCAAATGCACCGACTCCCGCAGAAGTGCCGCCCTTGATACCGCAAACTATCGCCGCAACAACCGCCACAGCGAATGTGAGCGGAACGAGATACTTATTGGAAACCATCTCACTGTCGCTGCGTTTTTCGGTTCTTGAGAAATAGTTTTCAACAAAAGAGCATTTTTCCGTGCGAAGCACAAGCGATTCCTCGCCGCAGTAGTCGTCAAGTCCGTTTATCTTATTAGCCTGCGCCTTGTCAACGGGGAGCATAACACGCTTTCTCACCTGAGTAGAAGATGCCACCTCAAATGCCAATACCTCACGGCGGATGTCCATATACTCAAAGGCACGTACAAGAAGCGCGGAGAATGCAACAGCAAAATTATAAACGGGCGCATCCATACCCATAGCGCAGTTTACTATGTCACAAGCGGTTACAAGCAGCACGAGAAGTCCGAGTGCTCCGCCCGAGGTAATTCTGAAAAAGCGCATTGCAAGAAATCCGTTTGCAATCTCTTTATAGGAAAACGCGCCTGCTATCCACGCAAGCTGCATTGCTGCCATCGCAAACACTACGGGATAGTAGTCAACATTAAATATGCTAAGCGGCGTAACGCCGAGTGCAGGCAAACATTCAAGCAGGAACAAAAGCACACAGGTAGCAAAAGTTGCAATCAGCTTTACAAGTGAGGTGCGAAGCGAACGCTTGTAGTCGGCGGATATATCATCCTTCTGGCGCTGATAAGTAAACTCGTCGTGCGGTATGTCTATAGTCATCGTAGGAGCATCGGTCTTTTCGTTTTCAACTGTGTAGAACTCCTGCTCATCATCTGCCTCCGAAATCTTTTCCATACCGAGCGCCTGCTTGATAAGCGTGCAGTCGGTACGGCCAAAATCCGTAGTTTTACGCTGACTCTCAGCGGCCTTGCGAAGACGATACTCGTCCTTCTTCTCTACGCGCAAAATGTAATACGCCTTAGTATACACAAGTCCTTGCACAAAAGGTAATTCATCTGTATCCTTCTCGATTTCAGTTTCTTCCTCGAAGACAATTTGATTTATCGCATCATCGGCAGTTATTCCCCACGCTGCAAAAATATCAGCCTGATTTATCTTGAGAGAAGCAAGTTCTTCGGATACTTCGTTTTCGTCGGACACTTCGGTTACTTCTGTTTCTTCAGCCACCTCAGCTTCCGAAGTTTCCCCATCAGTTTCGGCGTCAGTACTTACCTCTGCCTCGTTATTTTCCTCTTTTTCGGGCTCTTTGACATCATCCTGCAGACTTGCTTTAAGCATCTCAAGCAGTTCGTCTACAGACATATCCTGATTTTTATTTTCTTCCATAACCTTTTGCCCCTCTCTTACTTAAGTTGACGGGAGTCGAACTTATGCCTTGCCCTTGCCATCTCGGCAAGCACGACTGCGGCAGCGCAGGAAACATTAAGCGAATTTACGTGCCCGTAATTCGGGATACTGACTTTGAAATCACAGTTTTCAAGCACAAGTCTTGAAACTCCGTATCCCTCACTGCCAAGCACAAGTCCGATAGGTCCCTTGCCGTAATCGACAGCCGCATAATCCTCGCCGCCGACCTCGGCAGCATATATCCAAAGTCCGTTATCTTTAAGCTTGTTTATCGCATCTGTAATATTGGTCACTTTGGCAACCGCCATATGCTCAAGCGCTCCCGCAGATGCCTTGTCCACTACTGCGGTAATACCGCTTGCGCGCCTCTTCGGAATTATCACTCCGTGCGCACCGAAAACGTCAGCACTGCGGATTATCGCACCGAGATTGTGAGGATCCTCAACCCCGTCAAGAATTATCACAAAAGGATTCTCACCCTTTTCTTTTGCTATATTCAAAATATCCTCAATAGTCGAATAGTCCTTTTGTGCAGCCATTGCAACGACACCCTGATGAGTACCGCCGCCAGAAAGCATATCAAGCTTTTGCTTTTCCACCTCGACTACGGGTATGCTTCGCTCAATCGCCTGAGCCACAAGCACCTTGATAGAACCCTCGCGCTCACCGCGCTGAACAAATATTTTATCAATATCCCTGCCGCTTGCAAGCAGCTCGCGCAGAGCGTTTCTGCCAACAACAGCACCCTCTGCAGGCTCTGCCTTTTTAGGCAAAGGCTTTCTCTTAAAATCATCTCTGTTTTGCATCTTTACTCCATATAAATACAAGATAATGTATATATTTATATATAGTTATATCAATATACATTAAGTATATCATAAATCGAGGTGTTTGTATATAATAATATA
>JAZSKM010000064.1:0-7067 GCA_045534835.1 Eubacteriales bacterium
CGGGTGTCGATAAGGGTTACACCCTTTTCAAGAAGCTCTGCGCGGATAGCATCTGCTCTTGCATAGTCCTTTGCCTTTTTAGCCTCGGCACGCTGAGAAATCATATCCTTGATGTACTGAACAAACGGATCGCTGTCAGCCTCAGCTGCAGCAGCTGCCTCAGCCTCAACAAGCGCCTTTGCCGCCTTAACGATGTCAAGCCCAAGCACGTAGTCAAAGGCATCGATAAGCGCTATCTTGGTAGCAGGAGTAGTTTCTGCCTTCAATACATCGTAAAGCGCGGTTATGCCGAGTGAGGTGTTGAGGTCGTTGTCAAGCGCGGCGCAAAAGCCCGCCTTCTGCCTGTCAAATTCTGCCGTGTCAAGTACACCCTGCTCCTCTTTAAGCAGTGCCGCAACTCTTGCAACGATTTTATTGTAAGCAATAGCCGCGTTGTCAAGGCTTTCATACGAAAATACAAGCGACTTGCGGTAATGCGACTGCAGACAGAAGAAGCGATAAACAAGCGGATTATATCCCTTGCTTTCAAGCAGAGATACGGTAAGAAATTCTCCGCTCGACTTTGACATCTTGCCTGAATTTGTATTGAGGTGGTGAACGTGGAACCAGTAGTTACACCAATCGTGGCCGAGATACGCCTCACTCTGCGCGATTTCGTTAGTGTGGTGGGGGAAGGCATTGTCAATGCCGCCGCAGTGAATATCAAGGTGCTCGCCGAGATACTTCATACTGATGCAGGAGCACTCGATATGCCAGCCGGGATAACCGACACCCCACGGGGAGTCCCACTTAAGCTCCTGATCGTCAAACTTAGACTTGGTAAACCAAAGTACAAAATCTGCCTTGTTTCTCTTGTTGCCGTCCTCTTCAACGCCCTCGCGAACGCCTTCTTCAAGATCCTCTTTCTTAATATCGTTGAAAACGTAGTAGTGAGAGAGTTTAGACGTGTCAAAATAGATGTTTCCGCCCGCCTCATATGCATAGCCCTTTTCAATAAGGCTCTCGATTACCTTTATAAACTCGTCAATGCAGGAGGTCGCAGGGGCAACGACATCGGGAGTCTTGATATTAAGCTTTGCACAGTCGGCAAAGAAAGCATCGGTATAGAACTTTGCTATCTCCATAACCGTCTTTTTCTCGCGGCGCGCACCCTTAAGCATCTTGTCCTCACCCGTGTCGGCATCGCTCGAAAGATGTCCTACGTCGGTTATGTTCATAACTCTGGTCACATCATATCCCGAAAAGCGAAGATACTTTTCAAGAATATCCTCCATTATGTAGCTGCGGAGGTTGCCGATATGAGCATAGTGATAAACGGTAGGGCCGCAGGTGTACATATTGACCTTCCCGCTTTCTCTTGGAACAAAGGTATCCTTACGTCTGGTTAAAGTGTTATATATCTGCATATTTTTTCTCCAAACCTATTTTTCTTCTTTCTCATCAAGGCGTTTTTCAAGCTCGTAAATACGGCGTTCCACGCGGCATATTTCCTGAGCTACAGGGTCGGGAATATGAACGTGGTCGAGCGCATCGTCAACACGCTTGCCGTTTATACGCACTACCCTTGCAGGAACGCCGACTGCCGTCGCGTTATCGGGCACCTGCTCAAGCACAACAGCGTTTGATGCGATTTTCGCGCCGTCGCCCACCTTGAATGGGCCAAGCACCTTTGCACCGCTGCCAACCATTACATTATTACCGAGTGTGGGATGTCGCTTGCCCGTATGCTTACCAGTACCGCCGAGCGTTACACCCTGATAGAGCGTGCAGTTGTCGCCTATCTCGGCAGTTTCGCCGATAACAACGCCGCTGCCGTGGTCGATGACAAGCCCCTTGCCGATAGTGGCACCCGGATGTATCTCAATTCCTGTTAAGAACTTTGCGCCCTGACTTATCGCTCTTGCGCTCAGCTTATGCCCCTTTTTATGCAGGGCGTGCGCCGCACGGTGAAGCGTGACCGCGTGAAAGCCGGAGTAAAGCAGCATAACCTCAAGATTGCTTGTCGCCGCAGGGTCTCTGTCGCGAATAGCCGCAATATCATATTTAATATCGCTGACAGTCTTTTTAACCTTTTTCCCTATTTTGCCGAAGTCCGGCAGGGTAAGGTTTATATCTATTTCAAATTTGTCTTTCATAAGTACCTCGCAATATCCAAATTATACACGAGTGCGCGGGAGTTGTAAAGTATTACTTTTTCCACTCTTTTTTGTCTTTCAATATATTATATAGTTCTACGTAGCTTTCGTGACGGGATCTTTCGATTTTACCGTCACAAAGAGCGTTGACTATAGCGCAGCCGTCCTCGCAAAGATGAGTGCATTTCTTGTATCTGCAGTTCCCGAGATGCGTTTCAAATTCGGGAAAAGCATATGCGAGGTCGTCAACCTTCATAAAGTCAAAGCGCATAAAGTCAAGCATACTGAAACCGGGCGTATCTGCAAGCATACCGCCGTAAACCTCAAAAAGTTCAACGTGTCTTGTTGTGTGCTTGCCCCTCGCTATCTTTTCGCTGATGCCGCCGGTTGCAAGTGCAAGCGACGGGAACAGCGCGTTCAGCAGCGTGGATTTTCCTATACCCGATGCTCCTGCAAATGCCGCGGTCTTCCCTGCCATATTCTGCTCAAGGAAGGAGCGAAGCCCGTCAACGCCCTCTTTATCCTCCGCGCTTAACGTAAATACCATAAAGCCGCTTCGGCGATAAAGCGATGCGAGTCTTTCACCGTTTTCCCGGTCAAGGTCACATTTTGTAATAACAAATATCGGGATTATGTCCGAATGTACGCATATTGCGCTAAGCTTATCAAGTGTTGCGGGAATTGGCGCGGGCTTTGCCGCGGCGGCGGTAATAAACATATAATCAAGGTTTGCCATAGGCGGACGTATAAGCAGATTCTTGCGCTCAAAAATATCCTCAATATACGCGTCGCCGTTTTCCTCTATACGCAGCAGGACGTTGTCGCCGACCTCGGGTGAAATCTGCTCGTGACGAAAAACTCCGCGCGCCCTTGCACTGACAATTTCATCTCCGCAGCGCACAGAATACTTTCCACCAACGCCCTTTACTATTTTTCCGTTAAGCTTAACCATTTTTACCTAAAACCTGCCGCTAAGCCATTTGTCAAAGTCGCTTTCGGTAGCCGCAGGAGCCTCGGTTTCCTCAGGAGCTTTTCCGAGAGAAACAGTGACACCTACCGCACTTCCCTCATCAATGCTTTCACCGCTTGCAACACTCTGCCTACATATACGGCCGTAAGCCACACTGTCGTCATATTCAAAATCAACGTCGCCTATGTTAAGTCCCGACTGCATAAGCAAAATAGCCGCCTCTGCCTCACCCATATTTATGAGGCTTGGAACCTTGACCTTCTTAACAGGAACAGGTCCCTTGGAAATGATAAAGTTTATCTTGGTAACATCCTTTGGCACTGCACTTCCCGCATCTATGCTCTGGGAAATTATAACACCGTAGGCATAGTCATTATTGTATTCATAAATTATCGAGCCGAGACGGAGGTCGTTTTCAACAAGCAGTTCATATGCCTCAACCGTATTTGAATGAACAAAATTAGGCACCGTTGTAGTGTCCACAAGCTCGCCGCGGCTGACTACAAGCACGATATTGCTGCCTGCAACTATGGTTTCTCCCGCCGCGGGAATGGTGGAGATAACGCTTCCGTCAGGAATAACCTCGTTATATTCCTCGGTGATGGAAACAGTAAATTTCTTATTTTTCAGGTCTATTTCTGCCTGACGGCTGTCCTGGAAGGTGTAGTCCTCCATTACAAGCTCTTCAACACCGCGGCTTATATAAAGTGTAAGGTCAAGCATCTGCTCCTTATAGCGCTTCTTCTTGGTTTCATACGCCTTCGGGTCCTGACGGAGTATTTTGCCGTTCTCCGCCTTGTCCGAATACTCGTAAACGACCTTTACCTTGAACTGTTTTTTCAGCTCGGCGGAAAGAGTTTCGTTCCAGTCGAGCCCGACATAGTCGGAATAAACAACAGTCTCACCCTCGTTTGCAGACTCACTGAAGAATACATCCTTAATTATAGAGAAGGCGCTGATTATCGCAACAAGCAAAAACGCACTGATAACTCCCATAATTATGGGAAGCATCGTTATCTTCTTTTTCGTTTTCTGCTGCTTTGAAGGCGAGCGATTCTTCTGACGGAAGACAACACCGTTATTCTCTCTCACCTTTATAAGCAGGTCTATCATCTGGGTTGCAGTCTGGAAACGCTTGTCCTTATCCTTTTCCATAGCGAAAAGGATAATCTGCTCAAGTCCTTTGGGCATAGTGGGTACAAGTGCGCTCGGAGGCTTTGGCTCCTCATTTATCTGCTTTAAAGCAATGCTGACGGGGTTTTCCGCATCGAAAGGCAGCTTGCCAGTTATCATCTCATACATCATGACGCCCACAGAATACAGGTCTGCGCGGCGGTCAATGCCCTTTTCGCCTGCCGCCTGTTCGGGGCTGATATAGTAAACGGTACCGATAGCCTTGTCGGTTGCGGTAAGTGTCTTTGCATCAGGGAGCTTTGCAATACCGAAGTCGGTAACCTTTATCTGCCCGTTTTTAAGAAGCATTATGTTTTGCGGCTTGATATCACGGTGAATGATACCGCCAAGATGAGCGTGCTCAAGCGCGCGGAGTATCTGGATAGAATAGGAGATGGTTTCCTTTACCGAGAGCGCGCCCTTATGCTCAATATAATTTTTCAGCGTTATGCCGTCTATATACTCCATCACGATATACTTATGCTCGCCCTTAACCGAGATATCGTATATCTTTACAATGTTGTTATGCGAAAGCATAGAAACTGCTTTTGACTCATTTATAAAGCGCTGCACCGAAACATCGTCCTTGGCAAACTCTTTTTTCAGTACCTTAACAGCGACAGGCATCTTCCTGAAGGTATCCTCAGCCTCGAACACCATCGCCATACCGCCTATACCGACGAGCCTCTTAATTTTATAACGGTCATCAAGCGTAAGACCTATATAGTTATTATATTCATCCATACTACTGCTCCAAACTTACTTAAGCTTCGCAACTATAGCGGTTATATTGTCGCTGCCGCCTGCGGCATTCGCCTCGGCAATGAGCTTTTCACAAAACTCCTTTTCGTCGGGGTACTCACGGCAGAGCTTTGCAAGATCTTTCGCATCGAGATATCCCGAAAGACCGTCCGAGCAAAGCAAAAGTGTCTTGCCCTTGTACTGCTTCTTTTCAAGCACCGAAACGTCAACGCTCACTTCCTTATCAACGCCGACAGCACGTGTGATAATATTCTTTTTCGAGCTTGTGCGCGCCTCCTCGGGAGTGAGTTTGCCGATATCGACAAGGTACTGCACAAATGAATGATCGCGCGTAATCTGGAGCGCACCGTCCTTGTCTATGAGATAAGCACGGCTGTCGCCTACGTGAGCAATATATATTTTGTCGCGGATACAGAGTGCGCAAACAAGCGTAGTTCCCATTCCCTTGAAGTTTTCATCCTCAGCCGCAAGAGAAAAAATCTTGAAGTTCGCGCGGTCTGCGGCAGATGCCAGCGCCGCCTGAATTGCGGCAGGTTCGGTTCTTGCAAAGTCGGCAAAAAAGCTATCAAAGTACTTTTCTACCTCTTCAAGAGCAACCTTAGACGCAGTTTCGCCCGCGGCTGCTCCGCCCATACCGTCAAAAACGGCGAAAAGCACCGTATCACCGTATTCCTTTATCAGATATGTGTCCTCGTTAAGTTCTCGGACCTTTCCGACATCAGTCAAGCCAAAGTATTTCAAGATAATAACCGTCCTTTCTTAAGAGGTAAGTTGACGGGCATCCACCCCGTCAACTTAAAACAAAAGGGTTAGTTCTGTCCTGCCCCAGCACGTCTTAACTGCCCGCAGGAAGCGTTTATATCAGGACCGAGCGTGCGGCGTACGGTAGCCGTAAGCCCAAGGTCGGTAAGTATTTTCTGAAAGTTTTCTATGCTCTTTCTGTCACCCACCGAAAATCCGCTTTCCTTAACGGGATTTACGGGGATAAGATTTATATGCAGAGCATCGGCACGTTTGAAATATTTTCTCAGCAGGCTATGCAGCTCCCTTGCATCGCTTTCGCTGTCGTTTTGCCCAGCAATAAGTGTGTACTCAAACGAAACGCGCCTGCCCGTGGCATCAAAATAATGCTTGACCGCGCCGAGCAGCGAGTCGATATTCCATTTGCGGTTAACGGGCATAAGCTCACTTCGGCGCTCATCGTTTGATGCGTGCAGAGAAATTGAAAGTGTTATCTGCAGGTCTTCTTTTTCAAGCTCGCGTATTTTATCGACGAGTCCCGAGGTTGACACTGAAATATGCCTTGCACCTATGTTCAGTCCCTCGGGCGAAGTGACAAGATGCAAAAACTTAACCGTATTATCATAGTTATCAAGCGGCTCGCCTATACCCATCATTACTATGCCGTCTATGCGCTCGCCAATGTCACGCTGTGCCGCCACAACCTGACCGAGCATTTCCGACGGGGCAAGATCACGCACCCTGCCGCCGATAGTGGAGGCGCAGAATTTGCAGCCCATACGGCAGCCTACCTGCGAGGAAATGCATATTGTTGTTCCGTGCTTGTAAAACATCACGACAGACTCTACGCACTCGCCGTCAGGAAAGCGAAAAAGATACTTTACGGTGCCGTCAACCGAGGAAACGAGCTTGCGCTCGATTTTCGGAATCCCGCTGTAGCAGTTTTCGGACAGCTTTTCGCGCAGTGCCTTTGAAAGATTTGACATCTCGCTAAAGTCGCAACCGCGCGCAAGCCACTCCTTTATCTGCTTTGCGCGAAAACGGCTCTCGCCTATCGACTGTATGTAATTTTCCATTTCGGCAAGACTATACGAGCCGATGTCAACTTTACACATTTCGTTTCCTCAAACTATTTTTTTCTGATTAGTCCTATAAAAAATCCGTCGCGCACACCGTTTGGCAAAAGTGTCGCGCAGCCTCGCTCGCTCTTTATATCGCCGAGCGAAAAATCAATATGCTCAAAATCGGAATTTTCATCAAGAAAACGGGAAAAATTATTCTCGTTT
>JAZSKM010000050.1:0-2858 GCA_045534835.1 Eubacteriales bacterium
CAGTTTAAGCGGAATGGATTTCACGGTCCTCAGATTTTCGGAAACATCCTCGCCGACAAATCCATCGCCCCTTGTAGCACCGAACACAAACTCGCCATTTTCATAGGTGAGCGCTACTGAAAGACCGTCAATCTTAGGCTCGACCGAATAAACAGCGTTCGGAACGACCTCGTCCGTACGCATTAAAAAATCCTTAAGCTCATCAAAGGAAAACACATCGGACAAACTGCCCATCTGTACGCTGTGCGTAACCTTGTCAAACTTTTCAAGTACTCTTCCGCCAACACGCTTTGTAGGAGAATTGGCATCATCAAACTGCGGATATTCCGCCTCAAGTTCCTGAAGTTTGCGAAAGAGCGCATCGTACTCAAAATCCGAAATTTCGGAGACGTCATAAACATAATACATTTTTGCATAATGAGAAAGCCTGCTTCGCAACTCTTCAATTTCTTTTCTAATATTTTCCATGACGCTCTCCGTTCATTTTTCTCATATTATTGTACCAATTTTCCATCTAAAAGTCAATTCATATAAGTTTTTTCTTTCATTTTAGAAAAAAGTGTGATATACTGTAAAAAACGCGTGCAGGAGGTGCCAATGAACACCGAAGCTAAAGAGATGACTATTGACCGTATCGAAAACGGTGTCGCCGTTGCATATGACCGTGACGGAAACGAATATACTGTATGTGCAAACATTGCCGGTATAAAAGAAAGCGACATAGTAAGCGCAACTGTAAACGAACACGGACAAATTATTGACATCACGGTTTTACACAAAATAACCAAAAATAAAAAAAGGTCTCTGAAGGACCGACTAACAAATCTATTTGAAAAATAAGGAGAGCATATGACTACTTTATACGAACTTCTATTCCGAAACATTCCACCGTATTTAGCCGTAGCAATATCCGTTTTACTTTGTATTATTGTTCCCTATCTTCTCGGCAGTGTAAACTTTGCTCTTGTTATATCAAAGTTTTTTTACCGCGATGATATACGCAAATACGGAAGCGGCAACGCGGGTATGACCAATATGCTTCGCACATACGGCAAAAAAGCCGCCGCCGGTACTCTTCTGTGCGATATGCTTAAAGCGGTAATATCTGTGCTCTTCGGTCTTTTGGTATTTGAATATTTGGGCGCGTACATTGCCGGCCTTTTCTGTGTACTTGGACATATGTTCCCTGTTTTCTTCAAGTTCAAGGGTGGCAAAGGCGTTGCTACTACCGCAGCAATGGTTCTTACTATAAATCCTCTTGCATTTCTTATCCTTTTCATTCTTTTTATTGTTATTGTAGCTACTACAAAATACGTTTCTCTCGGCTCTGTTATATGTATGATGATATATCCCATTCTTACGTATACGCTCGGCGGCGCAGGCTTCCCCACGCTCTTCAGCTTTGCCGTAGCAGCTACCGTAATCTTTATGCACCGCAGCAATATTGTGCGACTTTTAAACAATACCGAAAATAAAATTTCTTTTTCTAAAAAAGACAAGGATAAAAAATAATGCCTACCGAAATTATGACCGCTTTTTCAAAGCTGATTTCACTTGCATCGAGCAAGCGTTTTTTGAAAAAGGTAGTTTTTTCCAAATGCAACGACCAAAGTATTCGTCGCGCCGTTGGAACGCTTTTTTCCAAGGGCGAAAATGCACTGCTGCAAATTGAATATTTTAAAACAGACGGCAAAGCTATTCATAAAAATATCGACTTTAAAGATGAAAATGCAATCGCCGCTATCGCCTGTGACTTTTCGCAGATAAATCTTATCGGTGACGGCGCTGAAGCAGAATACAAGCGTTCAAAAAGCGGAAATGAAGCCATTATAGGTGAGAAAAAGTTTGCTTTGGCGCTTGACAGCTACGGTAAAAAAATAGAAATCAAAGCTCATAACCGTGCAAAGGCCTACGCCTTTGACGGCAGTGAGCCGTTTATGCATGAGCTTGGCATCGCAGACAAAAACGGTCGCGTTTTTGACAAAAAACAGGCAAAATTCCGGCAGATCAACCGTTTTACAGAGCATATATCCGATATATACAAGTATTTGCCAAGCGACGGAGAAATCAACGTGCTTGACCTTTGCTGCGGCAAAAGTTATCTGAGCTTTGCAGTATTCCACTACCTTACAGTTACAATGAAGCGCAAGGTAAATATGGTTGGAATAGATTTAAAAACCGATGTAATCGACTTTTGCAGCCGTACCGCCGAAAGCCTCGGCTACAGCGGACTCCACTTTCACGCCTGCAACATTGACGACTACCCATATGCTTCCCCCGTACACCTTGTAGTTTCACTGCACGCCTGCGATATTGCAACAGATATTGTACTTACAAAAGCGATAGAACTTGGTGCAAAGGTTATTCTTTCTACCCCATGCTGCCAGAAAGAACTGCTGCATAATCTTTCCACTGATGCTTTTCCGTTTATAACAAAATATCCTATGCTAAAAAAGAAGCTGTGCGATGCGCTTACAGATGCGCTTCGTCTTGAAAGATTGAGTGCCTACGGATATGAGGCAACCGCTCTCGAACTTACAGACCCCGATGATACTCCAAAGAACATTCTTTTACGTGCAATAAAATATTCAGACGGAAGCGATGCTGCAAAAACCGACTTTGAACTTCTGTGCGAGTCACTCGTCGGAGATAAAAAACTTTATATCAAGGGATAAAAAATCCACGGCTAAAGTGGGTTGTTCATAAAGGAAACCCATAAAAAAGTAGTTCTCACGAACCGTGAGAACGACTTTTTTGCTATTGCTAGCACCACCACGCGTCATTCTACGAGCAAATACGACCTTCGGTCGATGCGAAGTTTCGCCCCACGAGATCCAAACGCTAGCGCGTTTGCCCTG
>JAZSKM010000143.1:0-8929 GCA_045534835.1 Eubacteriales bacterium
CGGCAATACCCATCATAGGACCGCCGTAAAGAACCTTGTATGGCTCCTTTGTAAGTCCCGAGCAGAACTCAAAGAGGTCTGCCATTGATGTGCCGATAGGCGCAATAACATTCTTAGGCTCGGCTACGCAACCGCCGTCAACAGTAACGCACTTTTCAACAAGCGGCATACCCGTCTTGAGGTATCTGCCTATCTCCGCAGTCGTGGTACAGTTACACACGATACAGCCGACATCAATAGGCAGCTTTCCGCCAGAAACCACCTTTCCGGTCGCGTGATAAATCAACACCTTTTCTGCACCCTGAGGGTACTTAGCCTTAAGTGCCTTTACAGATACACCCGAAAGACCGCTTGCCATAGCACGCATAGCAGCGATAGCTTCTTTCTTGTTGTCCTCTATACAGATAATAACTTTTTTGATGCCGAGATACTTTTGGAGCATTTCAAGACCGTATGCGATATCGTCGACACGGTCGAGCATAGTGCGTGTATCGCTGGTGATATAAGGCTCACACTCAGCGCCGTTGATAATAAGCTCTTCAATACGCTCAGGATCTGCCGAGAATTTTACATATGTTGGGAAGCCCGCGCCGCCAAGACCTACAAGTCCGCACTTTTTGATAGCCTCAATAAGCTCCTCACGGTTTGTAACCACGGGGGCAACGACACTCGCATCAGGAGTCATAAGACCGTCAGACTCGATAGTGATTGCAGGGGAGGCTCCACCGTTTGAAAGGAGAATATCCTCAACCTTTTTTACAGTACCCGAAACGCTTGCATATACCGGAGAGGAAATAAATCCGTTTTGCTCAGCAATAAGGGTACCTACGTCAACGTGGTCGCCTACCTTGACAACAGGCTTTGCAGGAGCGCCGATATGCTGTACCGTGGGGATAACCACGGTAGCAGGGATGTTCATTCTCACCGCTGCCATATGGGCAGTATGCTTTCTATGCGGAACAAAAAGTCCGCGAAGAGAAAAAGCCATATTTTACCTCCGTAAAAATTTATATTTTTATAAACCATAATTAACCGACAAAAGTCGCATAATTCTTCAATATTAATATAAACCTACAACCCTCCAATGTCAACCTTTTTTTCCTCACTGGCAAACATTACTTGCAAACGAGGAGGCATATTTATCATACAAAAAGCGATTGCAGAAAATAATGCAATCGCTTTTTTACTATTCATTCCATTTAAAGCTACCCGAAAGCAGTGTCGTTCCCTCGTTTGAAACGCTGAGTATACCGCCGTCGGTATGCCCTACTCTCTCTTCGCCGTCTTCAAACTCTACGCGCACGTCGCACGGCTTTACCGATGTAACAAATGGGATATGCCCTGCCATTACCATAAGGTCGCCCGCAGCACCGCGGAGAATAAGCGAAACGACATCGCCCGAAAAGGCATTTCCGTCAGGAGAAGCTACGGTAAGTGGAAATGTTCTCACATTGCCACCTTCTTTGCCTTTTCTACAGCCTGCTCAATAGTTCCTACAAAGAGGAATGCACTCTCGGGAAGACTGTCGTGCTTGCCCTCGATAATTTCCTTGAATCCGCGAATGGTTTCGGCAAGCGGTACATACACACCCGGAACACCGATAAACTTCTCGGATACGTGGAAAGGCTGGGAAAGGAATCGCTGTATCTTTCTCGCACGCTGAACAAGCAATTTGTCCTCGTCGGAAAGCTCATCCATACCCATAATCGCGATGATGTCCATAAGCTCGTTGTAACGCTGAAGTATTCTCTGCACCTCACGCGCTACGCTGTAATGCTCCTCGCCGAGAATATCGGGAGAGAGTATACGGCTGGTAGACTCAAGCGGATCAACAGCAGGATAAATACCCTGCGATGCAATGCTTCTCGAAAGAACCGTGGTTGCATCAAGATGCGCAAACGTAGTTGCAGGTGCAGGGTCCGTAAGGTCGTCTGCAGGCACGTATACCGCCTGAATGGAGGTAATCGAACCGCGCTTGGTAGAGGTAATTCTCTCCTGCAGCATACCCATCTCTGTAGCAAGCGTAGGCTGGTAGCCAACCGCACTCGGCATACGTCCGAGCAGTGCAGAAACCTCGCTTCCCGCCTGAGTGAAACGGAAAATATTGTCAATAAAGAGAAGAACGTCCTGTCCCTCCTCGTCGCGGAAATACTCTGCCATAGTAAGTCCCGAAAGACCTACACGCATTCTCGCTCCGGGAGGCTCATTCATCTGTCCGTACACAAGTGTAGTGTTACTAAGAACTCCCGATTCCTTCATTTCGTTATAGAGGTCGTTGCCCTCTCTTGTACGCTCACCAACACCGGTGAATACCGAAAGACCGCCGTGTTCCTTAGCGATGTTGTTGATAAGCTCCATAATAAGAACGGTCTTACCAACGCCTGCACCGCCGAACAGACCAATCTTTCCGCCCTTGGAATACGGGCAAAGCAGGTCGATAACCTTGATACCGGTTTCAAGAATTTCGGTAGAGGTTGAAAGCTCGTCATACGCGGGAGCCGCTCTGTGAATATTCCAGTGCTCTACATTCTCGGGAGAGGAAATGTTGTCAACCGCATCGCCGAGAACATTGAAAATACGTCCGAGCGTTTCTCTGCCGACGGGAACGCTTATCGCACTACCCGTATCGGTAACGGGAGTGCCGCGGCGAAGTCCGTCGGTAGACGACATCGCAATACATCTCGCCGTATTGTCACCTATATGCTGCGCAACCTCGACAGTAAGTGTCTTATCGCCGTTTGGCATAGTAAGTGCATTATAAATAGCAGGCAAACTGCCCTCTTCAAAGCACACGTCAACGACAGGTCCCATTACCTGCTTAACGCTGCCCTTTGCTATATTTGACATTTCTAACTCCTTTCGCAGTAACCTTGAATTACATACCGCTGCCGGCAACTATCTCGGTAATTTCCTGAGTAATAGCGCCCTGACGTGCGCGGTTATATTCAAGCTGCAGGTCATCTATCATCTGCTGTGCGTTCTTGCCTGCGCTGTCCATTGCGCATCTGCGCGCCGCAACCTCGCTTGCAAAGCTCTCGCGGACCGCGTGCACAAGAATGCCCGCAACATACTCAGGGATAGCCGCGTTAAGAATGGTAAGCTCGTCAGGCTCAAAAACCATACTGTGATTTTCAGCGCCCTCCTTTTTCTCAAGCGGGAGCACCCATTTTACGATTGCCTCCTGAGTAAGCATAGACACATATTTTGTGCAGACTATGCCTACGCGGTCGTATTCGCCATCACGAAACGCCTTGCACACCTTGTCTGAGATTGCAATAGCATCATCATAGCCAAAGCCCTCTGCAAGTCGGTTTTCACTGCTATAGCGGTCGCACGCACGCTTTCCGATAGCGATTATCTCTGCTTTTGGCAAAGTCGCAACAAGGCGAAATACATTTGCATTATAGCCGCCTGCAAGACCGCGGTCGCCCGCAATTACGATAAGGCAAACGCGCTCGCCACTACCCTGCCGCATATACGGACTCTTTTTACACTCGGGACTTGCCGCAAGTGCATCAATAGTCCTTGTAACAGCATCTGCGTACTGACGGCCCTTACTCATCGCATCGGTTGCGCGGCGTATCTTGGATGAAGCGACAAGCCCCATCGCCTTGGTCAAATGCAGTGTAGAATCGACACTTTTTATACGGTTACGGAGCGACTTGATATCAGCACCCATCTATGTCACCTCTGCATCTTTGAAAGTGCTTCTTTCAAAGTTTCAACGTCGCTATCATCATAGAAGCCGTTTTCAAATCTCTCAAGCAAAGCCATATATTCATTTTCGAGCTTCGCATAGAGCGCAGCCTCGTAGTCTTTTACCTTGTTTACGGGGACGTCGTTAAGATATCCGTTGATTACGGCATAAACTATAGCAACCTGACATCCTACGCGGAGCGGAGAATTTCTGTTTTGCTTAAGCACCTCAACAATTCGTTCACCGAGTGCAAGACGCGCCTTGGTATCAGCATCAAGGTCGCTGCCGAACTGTGCAAACGCCTTAAGCTCGCGGTACTGTGAATAAAGGAGCTTAAGCTCGCCCGAAACCTTCTTCATAGCCTTGAGCTGTGCAGAGCCGCCTACTCGGCTGACCGAGATACCGGGGTTGATAGCAGGCATAATACCTGCGTGGAAAAGCTCGGTTTCAAGGAATATCTGTCCGTCTGTAATCGAAATAACGTTAGTCGGGATGTATGCCGAAACGTCGCCTGCCTGAGTTTCAATAATCGGAAGCGCGGTTATAGAGCCTCCGCCGTATTCATCGGCTACGCAGGCTGCGCGCTCAAGAAGTCTTGAATGCAGATAGAAAACGTCACCCGGATATGCCTCACGGCCCGGAGGACGGCGGATAAGCAGAGAAAGTGCGCGGTAAGCAACAGCGTGCTTTGAAAGGTCATCGTAAATGATGAGCACGTCACGTCCCTGCTCGCGGAAATACTCTGCCATAGCGCAGCCCGAATAGGGTGCTACATACTGCAAGGGTGCAGTTTCGGAGGCAGAAGCGGAAACAACTATTGTGTAGTCCATAGCACCCGCCTTTGTAAGCTGGTTTACAAGCTGAACTACCTTGGAGCTTTTCTGTCCTATTGCGACATAGATACAGATAACTCCCGTTCCCCTCTGGTTTATGATGGTGTCAACCGCGATCTCGGTTTTACCCGTCTGACGGTCGCCGATAATAAGCTCACGCTGACCGCGTCCTATCGGAATCATACTGTCTATAGCCTTAATTCCGGTCTGGAGCGGAACGCATACGCTCTTTCTCTCGATAATACCGGGAGCCTCGGACTCTATCGGGCGTGTATCGCTCGTTTCGATTGGGCCTTTACCGTCTATGGGGTTACCGAGCGCGCCAACGACTCTGCCGAGCATCGCTTCGCCCACAGGTACCGAAAGCACCTTGCCGGTACGGCGCACGGTAGAGCCTTCACGTATCTCATTTTCATTGGAAAGAAGTGCAACCGATACGGTTTCTTCCTCAAGATTCTGCGCAAGACCAAAGCTGCCGTCCTCAAATTCAAGCAACTCGCTCGCCATACACTCGCGAAGACCGTATACTCTTGCAATGCCGTCACCGACGAGGATAACCGTGCCGGTCTCGCGCATCTCAATACGTGATTTATAATTTTTTATCTGTTCTTTAATTATATTGCTGAGTTCTTCAGGTCTTGCACTCACCTGCTAATCACATCCTTCACTTCGCCAAGGCGGTGACGGATACTGCCGTCCATAACCTTGCCGTCCATCTCAACGACAAGTCCGCCAAGGAGTTTTTCATCAACGGTACACTCAAGCGTAACCGAGCGGCCGCTGATTTTTTCAAGCTTGCTTTTAATATTGTTCATTTCCGTATCCGAAAGCAAAAATGCGCTTGCAACCTTTGCTACGGAAATGCGCTCTGCCTCGTCAAGCAGCTTTTTATACTCGGCAACGCACTCGTAAAAGCTGCGTGCGTGTCCCTTTTCGGTGAGGAGCTGCAAAAACGAAAGCACATTTTCGCAAAGCGCACCATTAAACGCATCACCTACCGCCGCGCACCTTTCGCCTACGGGAATACTCGGAGAAGCAAGAAAGTCGATATACATCGGGTTTTCGTCAAAAGCAGCCTTTATAACCAAAAGCCCCTCATAGTATTCCTTTACACTCTTCTCTTCAAGTCCGAGAGAAAAGAGCGCTGTCGCATACTCTCTTCCTGTATCAGTCATTGCCGTCACCTATATGCTCGATAAAGGAGTCGATAAGCTCGCGGTGGTCGCTGGGCTTAACCTCGCGCGCAAGCATCTTTTCGGCAATGGCGGTCGATACGAAAACGATTTCACGCTTGATGGAGTCCTCTGCCTTTTTCTTTTCAAGGCTTGCTTCCATCTCGGCTACACGGATGATTCCGTCAGCCTTTTCGTGTGCATCGGCAACTATTTTGTCGCCGCGCTGTTTTGCGTTATCCGTTGCCTTTTTAATAATCTGCTGTGCCTCTGTGTCCGCATTTCTGATTTTTTCTTCCCACGCTTCTTTGTCTGCAAGCGCCTCCTCTTTTGCCTTTTTAGCATCATCATACTGCGCGTCTACTGCCGCCTGTCTTGCGCTGAGCATCTTTGCAACAGGCTTAAACATAAACTTCTTTATGATGAGGTAAAGCAAAAAAAGATTTAAAAGTGAAATCAGAATATCCCACAGATTGACAGAAATGACGTCAAGTGTCTGCATATTTTAACCTACCACATTCATAAGAATGTCAACAAGTATATTGGGCGCTACGAAGATAAGAAGAATTGCAATAACGAGCGCATAAAGACCGGTGGTTTCCGCAACTGCGCAACCCATAAGCATAGTAGTAGTTACGCTACCCTTGCACTCGGGCTGACGGCCGATAGCCTCACAAGCCTTAGCAACAGCATTACCTTCACCGATACCGGGGCCAATACCTGCAATCATTGCCATACCTGCGCCGAGAGCGCAACAACCGAGAATAATACCAATAGCGAGTTCCAACATTTTAAAAGTCCTCCGAAGTTATTTATATTTTTTTATTTTTATTCTGTTTTTTTGCTTTACGTCTTTCGTATTCGTCCTGCGGGAAGCCGCCTGCTACATAAAGCATCGTAAGCATAGCGAAGATGTACGCCTGAAGCAGACCGCTGAATACATCGAAGTATATAGAAAGCACTGCCGGCAAACCTATTCGCAAAAAAGGAAATTCGCCAAGGAAGCCGGGCAGCCACCCGAAAACCATAGATGAAAGCCCTTTAAGTCCCGTGGCTACAAGCACCGAGATAACCGCGCCCGAAAGCACGTTGCCATAGTGACGGAACGCCATAGAAACAGGCGTTGCCACCTCACTTATGATGTTAAGCGGAGCAAGGAAAGGAACGGGGTCGCCAAAGCTCTTTACATACTGCAAGGGACCGCATTTAAACTTAAAATATGTTATAAGTATAAACACAAGTATTGCCCAGCCTGCCGTAACATTTATGTCCGATGTCGGCGGGTAAAGTCCAAGCAGTGCGGAAAGGCTGGAAAAGGCGGAAAGTCCTAAAACAGCGGCGATAAACGGGGCAAAGCCCTTAAAATATTCGCCCATATTCTCCTTCACAAGTCCGTGACACTTTTCAACTATCCATTCGACAATATGCTGTCTTTTAAGCGTAGCCGTAGGAGAGAGTCCGTGTGTAAAATACAGACAAAGACCGAAAATAGATACTATAACCAGCCATGAGTTTATCTGCGACTCGGTTATAAGCAGCTCTTGCAGAGGCATTTTCACACTGAAAAATATCCTTGCACCCGATATTGCTATACCCTCTGACAAAGGCGTGGTCATCACCTTCAGTGCGATACCAAAGACAAACGGCAGTATAGCCATCGCCAGATAGAGTATATCCACCGCTAAAAAGCGGCGGCTTTTACTGTTCACTTATTTTTCGCCTCCTTTTACTATAGGGCGTATTGCAATGGCAATTCTCGGAAAAAACAGACCGAGTACTACCGCAATTGTATTAAAGCAGTCAAGCAGCACTCCAAGCGCCGTAACAACGAACAAAAGCAGCGTCCTTAGCGCCTGAGATGCCTTCATAGTTTCCTTAGCATCCTTCTCCTCTTTATTGACGGCGCTCTGCACAGCAAGTCCCATAAGAAGAAAGTTCACTATGCCAAGTGTGCCGGAAAGCAGACTTCCAAGCAGTACGGTATAGTCCCATCTGCGTATAACGAGGAACACCGCCTGCAAAAGAACACTGAATATAAGCACCCAAAGAGCAATATATCCCGTTTCTTTTTTAACAGTATTATCAATTTTAATCAACGGCACACCGCCTTTCATATATTAAATTTTATTATACCACATTGGTGAATATATGTCAAAGAAAATCAGCAAAACTACTTGACTTTTTTAACAATTCAACATTAAATATCATAGGAGCTTATGAACCTTTACAGTTTGTTTTATGAGTGCATAAATACAGAGTATTTTACGGTCGGCACTTCGGCAAATTACGCAGTCAGAAAAGACGGCGACACTCTATACATATTTTTTGAAAAGTCAGACGGAGTCACAGACTGGAGAGCAAACCTTGATTTTCCTGCCAAGGCATACAAGCGTATGGGAAAAACGGTCTGGCTTGCGCACCGCGGCTTTACCCGAGTATGGAAAGAAATCGAGCCTTTTCTTTCAGACAGTGTCAGGGATAAGAGCATTCGCGAAATTATAATAACAGGTTATTCGCACGGTGCGGCTGTCGCACTTCTCTGCTATGAGTATGCGTGGTACAACCGTCCGGATATACAAAACAACATTTTCGGGTACGGGTTTGGCTGTCCGAGAGTACTGTTCGGACATATAAGCAAAGAGGTCAAGAACCGTTTTACAGGCTTCACCGTAATACGCAACATTGACGATATCGTAACCCACCTGCCACCTGTGTGGCTCGGCTACAGGCACGTCGGAATACTAAAGGAGATAGGCAAAAAAGGCAAATACACGCCTATTGAAGCGCATTACGAAGAGAATATCCTAAATGAGCTGAAAAATACCGCGCGTATATACAACGGTGTGAAGCTATAAACAAGAAAACGCCCCTTAGAAAGTTTGTCATAGGGAAAGCAAACCGCACCACCACGAGATTCCGCCTACGGCGGTTTCGCCCCACGCTGTCATCTTGAGCGAAGCGAAGCGGAGTCGAAACCCGCAGGGCAAACGCGCTAGCGTTTGGATCTCGTGGGCCGGAACTTCGCATCGACCGAAGGTCGTATTTGCTCGTAGAATGACGTGTGGTGGTGCTCATGATAGCAAAAAAGTCGTTCTCACACTTTTTGTGAGGACGACTTTTTATATTGATTCCCATTATGAACAACCCACTTTGGGCGTTTTTTGTTTATATTTACTTTTCTATTTTGTAGTCGGTTCCCTCGCGGGTGGCGATAAGGGTTACACCCT
>JAZSKM010000170.1:0-1788 GCA_045534835.1 Eubacteriales bacterium
ACGAGGCAGGCAGCGGAAACGGGTCTTGTCTTATCAGCATTGTGGGCAAAGTCTACAAGCTTGCCCATAAATTCATAGCGCTCGTCGGTGTCGGGGTTTTCATTTCCGACCGACCAAATAATAACGCTTGCACGGTTATAGTCGCGCTTTATAAGCTCGGAAAGCTGATTTTCCGCATCTTCATATGTATCTTCGTTTTTGAATGCGATGTGCCAGTAAACTGGGATTTCTTCCCAGAGCATAATGCCAATTTCGTCTGCAAGCTGTGCCATTCTTTCACTGTGAGGATAGTGAGCGACTCTCATAAAGTTGCAGCCAAGCTCTTTTGCGAGCATAATGTTTTCTATACGCTCTTCGTCGGTGAGGGCTTTGCCGTTTTTAACGCTTTCCTCGTGAGCGCATACGCCTCGGAGGAATATCGACTCGCCGTTGAGTATTATATCCATACCCTCAACCTTGATTTCGCGGAAACCGATTTTATCGGAGATCTCGTCATCGCCGTAGGAAACAACAGCAGTATAAAGCTTCGGGTTTTCGGGCGACCAGAGAGACGGCTCTGCGTCGAACAGAATTTCACCGTAGCCGTTTTCAAGCTTGATCTCCTTATTTATGTCAAGCTCGGCAACAGAAAGAGTCGCTACACCGCTTGCCTTTTCGGAAACGGTTACAGAAGCGCGAATCTTTTTAAAATTAGAGTTCGGCTCAAGTGCTATCTTAAAGTCCTTTATGTAGACATTCGGCACGCGGAAGATTTCTATATCACGGTAGATACCGCCGTAGTTGAACCAGTCTGTTGCAAGAGTGGGCACTTGCTCCTTGCGTCTTGTGCTGTCAACCTGAATTATGATGCGGTTGTGGCGGTCAATATGTTCAGTAATGTCAAAATAGAAGGGAGTAGATCCGCCGAGATGTATACCTAAAAACTGTTTGTTGAGATATACTCTTGCAAGATAGTTTGCAGCGCCTATTTTTAAAATAACACGCTCGTTTTCTTCCTTTGGTATATACTCAAATTTGCGGGTAAATACGATGCTGCCGTCATAGAGCTTGAGTTCTTTTTCGTAAAGGTTCCAGCATACAGGAAGATTCATAAGCGGCCACTCGTTAAACGAGTAGTCAAGCGGAAGTGAAAAACCGTTTCTGTCAGTCATCTTTTCATTTTGCCAATTGCCTTCAAGAAAGTGATCGTACTGGTCAATAGCATAGTTCCAAGGACCGTTTAACGGTTCTTTTCTTCTTGAGCGGTCAAAAATCATAGTTTCGGATGTTACGAGGTTTGTGTATTCCATTTTTTTATCCTCTTATATATAATTTGCTTGGTGCAACTTTAGTATATAGTAAACGAAGATGCATTACAATTGCTATTTTAGGCTTTTTATATTGCATTTTCACGCATTAAACGGTATAATGGGGCTATGGATATTTTGAACGAATATATTGACGGTGATATTTACGTAAAGCACAATGTCACCGAGGCACCGCAGGAAGCCGATTTTTATATGCATATACATGATACCTGCGAAATCTGCTATATTGTGAGCGGCAATATTGAATACCTCGTTGAGGGAACCGTATATTCAATACCGCCGGGGAGCATTGTTATAATGCGCCCGTACGAGTCGCATAAAACAAAGATAGTGGCGCCGGAAATTTATGAACGGTATGTAATCAACTTTCCTTTGTCAATGTTTGACGGTATAGATCCGGAAAAACGGTTGCTCAGGGCATTCCTTTTGCGTGAAAGCGGACAGAACTGTTTATACAGAATAAAAGAGCTTGAGGGGCTTT
>JAZSKM010000032.1:0-1581 GCA_045534835.1 Eubacteriales bacterium
CCGTATTTAATGTAAGTGATTTGGATTTGGATTCCCGTATACTTATCGAACCTTGCGCAGTACTTATTCACGCGGTTGAGCGTGCAAAGACCACAGGTATTCTTCGTTTCAATAGCCGCGTAGTAGTACAGGGTTGCGGACCTATCGGTCTTATCTGTATTGCAGTTCTTCGTACAATGGGTATTGAAAATATAGTTGCAGTTGACGGAAACGCTCAGAGACTTGACTTTGCAAAGAGAATGGGCGCTGACCACACTGTAAACTTCACAGAGTTTAAGGGTATTGAAGCATTGGCTGACGGTGTTAAGGATGCATTCGGCGGATATCTTGCTGATTTTGCATTCCAGTGCACAGGTTCACCGGTTGCACACGCAAACATCTATAAGTTTATAAGAGCCGGCGGCGGACTATGCGAGCTTGGATTCTTCATTAACGGCGGCGATGCAACAATCAACCCGCACTTTGACTTATGTGCAAAGGAAATCACACTTGTCGGTTCTTGGGTATATACACTAAGAGATTATGCAACAACATTTGATTTTCTAAAACGTGCAATTGCAATCGGATTACCGATTAAAGAACTTATCACTCATAAGTATGCTCTTGACGATATTGCAGAGGCATTTAAGGCGAATATCGAACAAAGAGGTCTTAAGATTGCTTATGTTGATAAGGACCTTATATGAGAGAGGTAAAAAGTTATGCCGGACGCAATTGGAATAGTTGAAATGTACGGATATGTAGCGGCAATGAAAGCGGCAGATGCAGCAGCAAAAGCAGCTGACGTAAAGATAATCGCTATTGATACAAACAGACCGAAAAACCCGAAAGATCCGGTACCGCTAATTGCAGTGGTAAAGATGCAGGGTACGGTTTCAGCGGTTACAGCGGCAGTTGAAGCGGCAGCTGATATGGCGAATCAGGTTACCGGACTTATCCAGAAACATATAATAGCAAGACCGACTGATGACACACAAAAAATGGCACTTCGCTCAAGTGTAGGAAGAGAAAAAGTTGGTCATATAAAAAATAACGCGTAAATAATAATTTTCAAAGTGCAAAGCACGGAAAGAATTTTAAAATGGAAGCATTAAGAATGATTGAAACAAGAGGACTTACAGCATCAATTGAAGCAGCAGATGCTATGACAAAGGCAGCTAACGTAACACTTGTAGGAACAGAAAAGATCGGTTCAGGTCTTGTATCTGTTATCGTAAGAGGTGACGTTGGCGCAGTTAAGGCAGCAGTTGAAGCAGGCGCTCAGGCTGCATCAAGACTTGGCGAACTAGTTGCTCAGCACGTAATTCCACGTCCAAACAGCGACGTTGAAAAAATCTTGCCTACAATCTAAATCATACATAGGAAGGGACTTTAATTATGGAGTTTTCTCTTGGATTAGTTGAGGTCTCAGCACTCGGCAACGCAATAATGATGCTGGATGAGATGCTCAAGGTTGCGGATGTTGAATTTATCGGTGTGGAGAGAAAGCTGGGCGGAGCTTTGGTAACTGTTGTCGCTCGCGGAAGTGTATCATCAGTTACGGCATCAGTTGAAGCAGGAAGACGTTTTGCAGAAAATGCA
>JAZSKM010000103.1:0-4214 GCA_045534835.1 Eubacteriales bacterium
TACAGCTTTCCGCCAAAGGCGGCGATGCGCTCGCGAATATGCTTGGATTGCATCTGCAGATATTTGTCGTTGTCAAATCCGATTTTTCTCATAGTCACACCGTCCGTATCTTTGTAAAACTTGTGCAAGCACACTACCTAATTATTATATAACTTTTTATCCAAAATTTCAACGGCAAATGATAACTTTTCTGAAAATATTGACAATGTATGGTTTTATGATATAATAAACATATGAACACTTATTCATATGAAGGAGATTGCTATGTACGATGATGAACTGATATACGACCTTGCGGACTTGTTTAAGGTGTTTGCCGATTCTACAAGGATAAGGATACTTCACTGCCTGATTGACGGTGAACGCTGTGTAGGCGACATTGTTTTGGCGCTTGAGATGAACCAGACGGCCATTTCGCACCAGCTCAGAATCTTGAAGCAGAGTCACCTTGTGCGTTGCCGTCGTGACGGCAAGCAGATGTATTATTCGCTTGCAGATGACCACGTAAAGGCAATACTTGCGGCAGGACTTGAACACGTGGAGGAATAGTCGGTATGGGAGAACATAATCATAAAGAATGTTGCTCCTGCGGCTGCAGCTGCGGTCACAGCGATTCTCACAAAGAGGAAAATGGCGGATGGATACGTCTGTTTGTTGCCGCCGCACTTTTCGTTTGCGGCATCATTGTTTCCTTTTTTGAAGCGGCGGTACTGCCTGTTATCATTTTTCTTGCCGCATATATTACCGCAGGGTATGAGGTGCTTTTAGGAGCCTTTCGCAAAATAACTTGCGGCGAGGTCTTTGGCGAGGAGTTTTTGATGACAGTAGCCTCGCTTGGCGCATTTGCAATAGGCGAGTACGCGGAAGCGTGCGCGGTTATGCTGCTTTTTGAGCTTGGCGAGCGCATTCAGGACAGGGCGGCAGACAAGAGTCGCGAGTCTATACGTGAGATGCTTGAGCTTCGTGTGGAAAATATTTATGTTTTGCACGACGGTGATGTTGTAAAGACGGATCCCGCGAAGATTAAAGTTGGCGATGTGCTAGTCGTACGGGCAGGCGAAAAGGTTGCCTGTGACGGCGTCGTTGAAAGCGGAACGGGAGATATGGATATGTCACTTCTTACGGGCGAGAGCTGCCCTGTTTCAAAAGAGGCAGATGACAGCGTTCTTGCAGGAAGCATAAGCATTGATACGACATTTTATATCCGTGTCACCGAGGAGTATGATAAAAGTACGGTCGCAAAAATTCTTGAAACGCTTGAACACGCGCGAAAGAACAAGAGCCGCACCGAGAATTTTATTCACAGATTTGCAAGGATATATACGCCTAGTGTCTGTGCGTTTGCACTGTGCGTTATGCTGCTTCCGCCGCTTTTCGGACTTGGCGCGTTTTCTACTTGGATTTATCGCGGACTTTGTGCGCTTGCGGCATCCTGCCCCTGCGCGCTTGTAATATCGGTACCGCTCGGATTTTTCGCAGGACTTGGTGCATCCTCCAAAATAGGAGTGCTTGTAAAAGGAGGAAACTACCTTGAGGCACTCTCAAAAATAGAGGGAGTTGTGTTTGACAAGACGGGCACTGTAACCTCGGGCAGTTTTGTCTATACAGGCGAAGAAAATGCCGCCTCGCCAGCCGAACTCCATTTCGCAGCAGCGGTATGCGAAAGATTCAGCACGCATCCGCTTGCACTTGCGATAAACGAAAAATTCGGACATATGTGCGAGGGCGTGGAAATTACAAATTCCTCGGTTGTAAGCGGCAGAGGTGTCAAGGCGACTGTCGGCGAAGACGTATATCTGTGTGGGAATTCGGCATTTATGGCAGAGCAGGGTGTGGAGTACACCGCAGCGAAAGGCGCAGGTACGTCTGTTTATGCGGCTAAAAACGGGGTGTTTTTAGGCAGTATATTGCTTACGGATGCGGTAAAGCCTGACAGTAAAAAGGCTATCGCGCATCTTGCAAGCCTTGGCGTGACAGATACGGTAATGCTGACGGGCGACCGCCGCGACATTGCAGAAGCGGTAGCAAAAGAGGTTGTCATTAAAAAGGTTTATGCAGATCTTTTGCCTACCGACAAGGCTGAAATCTTTTCAAAAGCGCGTGAAAATGCAAGGTCCTTATGCTATGTGGGTGACGGTATAAACGATGCCCCCGTGCTTGCACTTGCCGATGTGGGAGTCGCTATGGGCGGCATAGGCTCTGCCGCGGCACTCGAAGCGGCGGATGCTGTGATACTTGGAGATTCGCTCGAAAAGCTCCCCGAGGTTATCGCTCTTTCACGCTATACGGTAAAAATAGTCAGACAGAATATCGTTTTCTCTCTTGCAGTAAAGCTCGCTATAATACTGCTTGCAACGCTCGGAATTGCCAATATGTGGCTTGCCGTTTTCGGCGATGTCGGCGTATGTGTTATCGCCGTGCTGAATACGCTCAGGATAATGAAGAAAAACAGGGCTGCGTAGCAGCCCTGTTTAGTTTTATTACAGTAAGCGTATTCCGTTTGCTTCGCAGATGCGGTGAGTTTCATCGTCCCAGATGCTCGACTGTACCTCGCCGATATGGGCGCAGCCCATAAGCAGCATACAAAGGCGCGACTGGCCGATACCGCCGCCGATAGTGAGGGGGAGCTCGTCATTAAGCAGCATTTTGTGGAAGGGAAGCTCTCTGCGGTGGTTGCAGCCTGCAACATCAAGCTGATATGCAAGCGACTCGGCATCAACACGGATACCCATTGAGGAAATTTCAAGCGCACTGTCAAGCACGTCGTTCCATATGAGAATATCGCCGTTAAGCTGCCAGTCGTCATAGTCGGGGGCACGGTTGCCGTGAGGCTTGCCCGAGCGGAGCTTTGCACCTATCTGCATAACAAAAACGGTGCCGAACTCACGCGTTATGGCATTTTCACGCTCGACGGGGGTAAGGTCGGGATACATATCCTCAAGCTCCTGCGAGGTTATGAATTTAACATCGCGGTTAATGTTTGTGTGAAGCTGAGGGAAATGTACTTTGAGGCGGTTGTTTGTATTGCAGAGCGCATCTATTATTGCGCTCACGATAAGCTTTAAGTAGTCGGTATGGCGGCTGTCCTTTGTGATTATCTTTTCCCAGTCCCACTGGTCAACATAGATAGAGTGAATATTGTCAAGCTCTTCATCACGGCGGATAGCGTTCATATCGGTATAAAGACCGTTGCCAACGGAAAAGTTATAACGCTTTAATGCGAGGCGTTTCCACTTAGCGAGAGAGTGAACGACCTGCGCATCGACACCGATAGCAGGCACGTCAAAGGAAACAGGGCGCTCAACACCGCTTAAGTTATCGTTAAGTCCGGATTCCTCGGTTACAAAAAGCGGTGCGGAAACGCGCTTTAAGTTAAGTGCCGAGGATAGCTCGCTCTGGAAGGTCTGCTTAATATATGCAATTGCACGCTGTGTGTCATATTCGTCAAGCAGCGGCTTGTATCCGCTCGGAATAATTACTTTGTTCATAGAATAGAGCCTTTCACAAATGATACTTTATTATACAGCAGAAAAAAAGGCAAGTCAATAGACATAAAAAAATAGCGGGTGTTTCACCCGCTATTCTATTGCTTTATTAATTAGTTGAGTTCTGCAAAGTACTTAATGGTTCTAACCATCTGGCTGGTGTAGGAGTTCTCGTTGTCATACCAAGCAACAACCTGTACCTGATAGGTGTCATCATCGATCTTAGCAACCATAGTCTGAGTTGCATCGAAGAGAGAACCGTAGGTCATACCGATGATGTCGGAAGAAACGATGTCCTCAGTGTTGTAGCCGAAGGAAGCAGAAGCAGCAGCCTTCATTGCAGCATTGATACCGTCAACGGTTACGTCCTTGCCCTTAACTACAGCAACAAGAATGGTGGTAGAGCCGGTGCAGGTAGGCACACGCTGAGCAGAACCGATGAGCTTGCCGTTGAGCTCGGGAATTACAAGACCGATAGCCTTAGCAGCGCCGGTGGAGTTAGGAACGATGTTCTGTGCGCCAGCACGAGCACGGCGGAGGTCACCCTTTCTGTGAGGACCGTCAAGAATCATCTGGTCGCCGGTGTATGCGTGAACGGTGGTCATAATACCGCTCTGGATAGGAGCATAGTCGTTAAGAGCCTTTGCCATAGGAGCAAGGCAGTTGGTGGTGCAGGAAGCTGCAGAGATGATCTTGTCATCCTTAGTGAGGGTGTTCTCGTTTACGCTG
>JAZSKM010000054.1:0-10150 GCA_045534835.1 Eubacteriales bacterium
GACCGCTTGGCCTCCGACTTCGTCAAGGTCAAAGCCTGAGCCAACAGAGCCGTCGGTGAAAAACTCGCTGTGTTTACACTTCGGGCAGACATAATGCGGCGGCAAGGGATTAACCTCTGATATACCTGCCATTGATGCAACAAACGAAGAACCTACACTGCCATGTGCCCCTACAAGATAGCCCTGACTCTCGCTGTATGCAACAAGCTTCTGCGCTATCATATAAAGCACTGCAAAGCCGTGCTTTATAATCGAGGTAAGCTCCTTGTCAAGTCGCTCGGATACGATAGTGGGAAGGTCATTTCCGTAAATCGAACGGGCGCGCTCCCAGCAGATACGCTGAAGGTCCTCCTCCGCGCCCTCCATATTCGGAGTATATGTGCCCTTTGGTATAGGGCGAATGTCCTCTATCATATCGCTTATGAGGTTCGTATTTTTTACAACGACCTCATAAGCGGTTTCCTCGCCGAGATATGAAAACTCTTCAAGCATTTCCTCGGTTGTACGGAAATAGATACCGACATCCCTGTCAGCATCCGAAAACTTCATACCTGCAAGCAAAATTTTACGGTATATCTCGTCCTCTTTGTTAAGAAAATGCGCATCGCAGGTAGCAACTACAGGCTTGCCGAGTTTTTTACCGAGCGCAACTATCTTTCGGTTAAGGTCGCGCAATCCCTCGTCATCAGCAACCTTTCCGTCGGCTATAAGGAAACGGTTGTTACATATCGGCTGTATTTCAAGATAATCGTAAAAGTTTGCTATCTCTTCAATATCGCTCTCCGAGCGGCCGTCAAGTATCGCGCCGAAAAGCTCACCCGCCTCGCAGGCAGAGCCTATTATAAGTCCGTCACGATACTGCGAAAGCACAGTCTTTGGAATACGGGGATTGCGGCGGTAATAATTAAGATAACTGAGTGAAATAAGGCGATACAGGTTTTTAAGTCCTGTCGCATTTTTCACGAGAATAATCTGATGATATGTCCTGAGCTTGAGCGGGTCTGCGTGCTCGCTCATCGCTTCGTTGATACGTCCGAGGTCGCCTATACCCTCAGCGATAAGATTTGACGACATTTTGAAGTAAATATGCGCAAGCATCTCCGCATCATCGCAGGCGCGGTGATGATTGAAGTCGCCAAGACCGTAATATTCGGCGAGCGCATCAAGCTTATGCTTTTTCAAATCGGGATTTGCAAATCTGGATAGCGCGACGGTATCAAGATACGCGTTTTTAAACGGAAGTCCGAGTTTTTCTGCGGCGGAACGGATAAAGCCTGTGTCAAAGTTGGCATTATGCGCGATAAGCAGTCTGTCACCGATAAACTCAAAGAATTTCGGCAGTGCCTCGGATATAGTCGGAGCATCCTTTACCATTTCTTCGGTAATACCTGTAAGTTCCACGATATTATCGGGTATCGGCATCTCGGGATTTATCAGAATATTAAAGCGGTCAAGCACCTCGCCGCCCTTGATTTTGACAGCGCCGATTTCGGTAATACCGCAGTTTACTACGGAAAGTCCGGTAGTTTCAATGTCAAATACAACAAATTCCCCGTCAAGCGGCTCTTTGCACTCGCCGTAAAGCGCACGCGCGGTATCGTCAACAAAGAATGCCACCATACCGTAAATGCCCTTGATTCCGCCCTGCCTTTCGGCTGCTATCATCATTTCGGGGAAAGATTGCACGTTGCCGTGGTCGGTGATTGCAACCGCCTTGTGTCCAAAGCGCTTTGCAGTAGAAATAAGCTCTGCAGGATTGATTATCGCATCCATCTGCGACATTACGCTGTGAAGGTGAAGCTCCACTCGCTTTTCGGATGCATTGTCACTTCGCAGCACCTCTTTGATTTCAACAATATGCAGCGGACGCATTACATTTTCGTTAAAGAATGTATCAAGGCGCACTCTGCCGTTTATCGCATAGCATTTACCCACCTTCATATCGCCTACAAAGGAGGCTTCTTCTATAGGAAACACTCCGCGCAGCGAAACCGAGGAATCGTTATCCGTAATTCCTATCGTTACGGTGGTTTTGTCGCCTTTTCGCGTATCCTTGGTTTCTATCGAAAACACCTTGCCCATAATGAGATGCGTGCCATTTAGCTTTTGAAGCTTGCGCAGCGGAGTTGGCGCCGCCATCTCAAACTCGCCGCCGTAAATCTGGCGCACCTCACTTGTGTCAAAGGTCATATATCCGCTTTTGTAAACGGTTTCGGATATCTGTTCACCTCCAAGCTCCTCGGTGCTGAGCGTATCCGAAATAGGCAGGCGCGTTACCTCAGGTGCCTGCTGTGCAGGCAGCCCCTTACCGCCTGAGGACCTTGCCGCCTCTTCATTTGCGAGAGCATATGCAATGTTTTCGTCCATTCTGCGAAAATCGTCCTCAAAAACGCTCTTTCTGAGGCTCTCCAAATATTCGGTATTCTCGTTTGCAAGTATTTCCACCTTTATGTCAAGATCAAATTCGCTCTTGATAATTCCCGAGATAACCGCCGCGGTCTTGGCGTTTTCAAGCATACCTACACCGCCAATGCCAAAGGGTATTTCAATGGTTATACTGCCCTCTCCGAAACTAATATCGGCATAGCTGAAAAACCCCTTTGAAACTCTGCCGACACGCTCGGTTTCAAGGAGTATATCATTCATATAAGAGCTTGTGAAAAGCTCGCTCGGATAATGAGGCAGAATACGCACCGAACTTAGCGCATATGCCTCCCTTATCTCGTTTTCAAGCGAATACAGCTCTTTTTTCTGAATTACAAACGGAAAGAATGCCGAAATTTCAAGCATTCTGTTTTCCTTGTCAACCCTCGGCGGAGGTATGAGCTCGCCCTTTTGCAGCATATCCGAAAAGTGCGCCGAGGATGGCTGATACTTATATAAGTACTCTGCTAAAGTCTTGGCCATTGTATCTCCTTGATAAACTGAATTATACCGTGCAAATTCTCCATTTTCACAGTGCTGTCCGTACGCATATATTCTCCGTCGAGCGACCAGGCCGTAGGCTCGCTCGGCGTTATCTCAAGCTCAGATGCCTTGAAAAACTCAAAGCGGTCGTTGTCAAAATTGCTTGTGGTGAGTGAGTTGATAATGATGTTGAGGTCAACGATATTTTTTGGCATCTTGACGAGCAGGACTTCAAAAAGACCGTCGTTAAGCGACACAAGCTCCTCTCTCAGCTTTATAATTCCGCCAAATGACGTAGAGTTTGCAATAGCGCCGAAAACATAGTCGCCCTCATATACCTTATCTTCCGAAACAAACTTCATATGATACGGCTTTATTGCCTGTAGATCCTTTATTCCCTCAAACACATACGCAAGATGTCCAAGCATATTCTTGACATCCTGATTTGTGGAATAGGACGCCGCCGTAAATGCACCAAAAGAGGCAACATAAGTAAAATGCCGTTTGTCAAATCTACCGACATCGAGCGGATACGGCATACCGTTAGCGATTATCTCCGCCACTTTTTTAATATCGTGCGGCAGTCCCATACTGACAGCAAAATCGTTGGTGCTTCCGCAAGGAATATAACCAAGCGGAATTGTAATGCCGTGTTCGAGCATACCGCTGATAACCTCGTTAAGCGTGCCGTCGCCGCCTGCACAGGCAATTCTGTCATAGTCCTTTGCAAGTGCCGCAAATTCTATAGCCTCGCGGCGGCGACCTGTGACGACAACAGTAGTTGAAAAACCGCCTTTTGCAAAGATCTGGATAGCATCAAGCAGCTGTGACTTTAATTTCTTCTTTCCCGCAACAGGGTTCACTATAAGCAAAAGTTTTTTCAGCATAGCACTCTCCCCATAGTAACATATTTAACACATATTTATAATAGCATATTATCCACATCTCGGCAAGGGGAAAATAAAAACAATGTAATATATTGACTTTCAATAAAAATTTTGTTATAGTTCTATACATCCACTTAGACAAAAAGGTCGTTTTTGTATGAACAGAAAAGAACAGCGAAATGCTTTGATCTCGGTAACGAGTGCCATCGTTTTATTCGGCACTATCGGAATATTCCGTGAATTTACCCCCCTGCCCTCGGGACTTCTCTCTATGTCGCGCGGTCTTATCGGCGCACTATTTCTTGCACTTATTATGCTGGTACGGCGCATTAAGATATCCGCAGCAGCAGTTAAAAAGAACTTTCTCTTGCTCGGTCTTTCAGGCGCGATGATAGGCGCAAACTGGATACTTCTCTTTGAAGCATACAAATTTACAACCATCCCGATTGCAACACTCTGCTACTATATGGCTCCGATTTTCGTTATCCTCGCATCTCCGCTTGTGCTTAAAGAAAGACTGACGGGATTAAAGCTTGTCTGTGCCGCTATATCCTTTGTTGGCATAGTGCTTGTCGCATTCGGCAGTGATGCAGGTGGGGATGTGGGCGAGAAAAATCATCTTCTCGGCATTATCCTCGGTCTTGGTGCGGCGGCGCTCTACGCAGGAGATATTCTGATAAACAAATGTATCGACGGCATCACCGCTGAGGAGAGAACCCTTTCGCAGCTTGCCGTCGCAGGTATCGTTTGTATCCCCTACACCTTCCTTGCAGAAAATCTTTCCGAGGTGGATTTCACCCCTACCAGCACTACTTTACTTATTATAATGGGCGTTTTGCATACAGGTATCGCATACACGCTGTATTTCGGCGGTATGAAAAAACTGCCTGCGCAGACCGTTGCGATAGTAAGCTATCTTGACCCTGCAATATCTGTTATACTCGCGGTACTGCTTATCAAGGGCTCTGTCCTCAGCCTGTACGGCTGGATAGGCGCGGTTCTTATCCTCGGCGCGGCTCTTGTAAGCGAGCTTCCGCACAAAAAAAGTTAATTTTTATTCATAAAAATGTGTATAAACGAAAAAAGCTGAATATTTTCAGCTTTTTTCGTTTTTTTATTGATTTTTATGGAAATATTTGCTATACTGCTGAAAAGTTGTTTTTTTAGGAGGCGTAATTATGACAACTGTTATTATGGTCACTATTGCCATATACCTTTTAGGTATGGTAGGCATCGGCTTTGCATTTTCCAACAAGAACAAAAGTTCTGCTGACTTCTATCTCGGCGGCAGAAACCTCGGTCCTCTTGTAACCGCAATGAGTGCTGAGGCTTCGGATATGAGCGGCTGGCTACTTATGGGTCTCCCCGCGGTTGCGCTTATGGGCGGTCTTGCGGAGGCGAGCTGGACTGCTATCGGTCTTGCGATAGGTACATACATAAACTGGCTTTTTGTAGCAAAAAAACTCAGAATTTACAGTCAGCGCCTTGATGCGTTTACACTCCCCGACTTTTTCGCAAAGCGTTTTGGCGACAGCGGCAGAATACTCACCCTTATTTCCGCTATAATAATCGCAATATTCTTCATCCCCTACACTGCATCCGGCTTTGCTGCCTGCGGCAAGCTCTTCTCCGGCTTTTTCGGAATGGACTACACTCTCGCGATGATACTCAGTGCGGCGGTTATCGTGCTGTACTGTACTCTCGGCGGCTTTCTTGCCGCATCCACCACCGACTTTATCCAGAGCATTGTTATGACTATAGCGCTCTTTGTGGTAGTAGGCTTTGGCGAGGGTATTGCAGGCGGCTTTGGCAACGTATTTGCAAACGTGCAGAGCCTTGACGGTTATCTCGACATCTTCAAGGGCTTCAGCGTAGCTGACGGAACTGCGGGCAGTTATGGTGCACTTCCCGTTGCATCTACTCTTGCGTGGGGACTCGGATACTTCGGTATGCCCCATATTCTCCTTCGTTTTATGGCAGTTAAAGACCCCGAAGAGCTTAAAACGTCCCGCCGTGTAGCAAGCGTTTGGGTAATTATCTCTATGGCAGTTGCAATTCTCATCGGTGTTATCGGTTACACTCTTATGAAAAACGGTGTAATAGGTCCTTACGCTTCCGCAACCGCCGCTGAAACAGTAATAGTTGACATTTCAAACGTTCTCAGTAAATACGGCTTTGTCCCCTCGATTGCCGGCGGTCTTATTCTTGCGGGAATCCTTGCATCTACGATGTCTACCGCAGACTCTCAGCTTCTTGCGGCAAGCTCCTCTATTTCTCAGAACCTGCTTGCTGAAGTATTTAAAATCAAGCTGTCTAAAAAGGCACTCTTTGTCATTGCACGTCTTTCCGTAGTTTTGATTTCAGTAATTGCTGTATTCCTTGCACTTGATCCTAACAGCTCGGTATTTACCATAGTTTCATTTGCGTGGGCAGGCTTTGGTGCAACCTTCGGTCCCGTAATGCTTGCCGCACTCTTCTGGAAGAGAGCGACCAAGTGGGGCGCGCTTGCAGGAATGCTTGCAGGTGGCATCACAGTATTCGTATGGAAGTTTGTTGTACGTGTGCAATTTGCTGACACCATTCTCAACATCTACGAGCTTCTCCCTGCGTTTATAGTTGCGCTTATCGCTATCGTTGTTGTAAGCCTTGTAACCAAGGCTCCCGAAAAAGCAATCCTCGATGAATTTGATGCAACCACTGCAGAATGTAAATAAAATCAAAAAACTGCAAAGGCTGTGCCTTTGCAGTTTTTTACCTAACCTATTCATCAAAAAAAATGAACGCATAAATGCGTTCATTTTTTTGTTATACGTCTGCCATAGCAATAAATTTTGCTCCGTTTTCAGCAATATACTCGCGGCGGCGGCTGACATTGTCACCAAGCATAAGCTCAAACATCTCCTCGGTCGCCTCGGCATCCGTGGGTGTTACCGCGATAAGGCGGCGGGTTGCAGGATTCATAGTAGTCTTTGACATCATCTCAGGCTCGTTTTCGCCAAGTCCCTTCGAACGCTGCAGATTGTACTTTACCTTATCCTCCTCGAGTTTCTTGATTATCTCGCCCTTTTCAAACTCGTTATAGGCAAAATAGGTTTCGTTTTTTGTGCTGATTTCAAAAAGCGGTGACTCCGCGATAAACACCTTTCCCTTTTCAATAAGGGTAGGCAAAAGCTGATAAAAGAGCGTGAGCAGAAGCGTTCTTATCTGGAAGCCGTCCTCATCCGCATCTGTACAAATGATTATCTTATTCCAGCGGAGAGCCTCATAATCAAACATTGCAAGGTCGCCGCGCTCCTTGCCCTTGAACTCAACGCCGCAGCCGATAACACGCAGCAGGTCGGTAATGATATCGCTCTCGAAAATGCGCTTGGTCGATGCCTTAAGGCAGTTGAGCGTTTTACCGCGGACGGGAATTATCGCCTGAAACTCGGCATTTCTCGCAGTTTTACAGGAGGTCATAGCACTGTCGCCCTCAACGATGTAAAGCTCGCGCACCGACGGGTCCTTTGAGCGGCAGCCGACAAACTTCTCAACGCGGTTTGAAATGTCCATAGTAGTCTGCAGCTTCTTTTTAATATCGCTTCTGGTCTTTTCTGCAGTTTCGCGTGCGCGCTTGTTGGTCATAACCTGATTCGCAAACACCTCAGCCTCACTCGGGTGCTCGGCAAAATAAACCTCAAGATTATGCTTGATAAAATCGGTCAGCGCATCCTTGATAAAGACGTTCGTTATCGCCTTTTTAGTCTGGTTTTCGTATGATGTCTGCGTTGAAAAACTGTTAATAATAAGAACAAGGCAATCCTCAATATCGGCAAAGCCTATCTTACTTTCGTTTTTCTTATACGCATTTATCGACTTGAGATATTTGTCAAGCGCATATACAAATCCGAGACGCACCGCCTTATCTGGTGAGCCGCCGTGCTCAAGAAAGCTTGAATTGTGGTAATACTCAATTCTGCTTACCTTATTCGACACGCAAAAGGTAATCTCAGCTTTCAGCTTATAGTCCTCTTTATCCTCGCGGTCACGTCCGCTGCACTCAAGATTCCAGAGCGCAGGCTCGGTAAGCGCAGTACCGTTTGCTATCTCGCGGATATAGTCGGAAATGCCGTTTTCGTATACAAACTCCTCGGTGTCAAACTTACCGTCCTCATTTTCGGTTTTAAGCACAAATTTAAGTCCCGCATTGACTACAGACTGCTGTTGCAATACACCGCGGAAGGAGTCATACGGAATTGCAATATCGGTAAAAACCTCGATATCGGGGCGCCATCGAATGACAGTACCGTGCTTTTTGCCGCGTTTTTCTATAGGCTCACTCACAAGCTTGCTTGCGACCTCGCCCTTTTTAAAGCTTATTCTGTGTACCTCTTTTCCGTCGTAGGAGGCGACATCCATAAACTCGGAGGAATACTGTGTAGCACACGCGCCGAGACCGTTAAGTCCGAGCGAATAGCCGTATGCCGCGTTTTCATCATTGTTTGAATACTTGCCGCCTGCGTAAAGCTCGCAGAAAACAAGCTCCCAGTTATATCTCTGCTCCTTTTCGTTGTACCCGAGCGGAACGCCGCGGCCAAAGTCCTCGACCTCAATGGTGCGGTCGCGCCAGACGGTAATGACTATCTCGCTTCCGTGTCCCTCACGCGCCTCGTCTACTGAGTTTGAAAGTATCTCGAAAAAGGAATGCTCACAGCCCTCAAGACCGTCAGAGCCGAAAATTACCGCAGGGCGCTTGCGCACTCTGTCAGCTCCTTTCAGCATTGAAATACTTTGATTATTATATTGTGCAGTGTTCTTGTCGCTTTGCGCCATCTATGTTACTCCCGTTTTTTCATTTACACTTTATATAGCTGACCGAAGGTCAATTTAGCTACGCAGCAATTTAGCGTGTGCCAGCACATTTAGCTCGCGTTAGCGAATTTAGCTGAATTCATCACAGACTACCTTTTTGAAATTTTTCTTTAACTGTGTTAATTGACGAAATCAACATTCTGCGAATTTGTCCACACTCATTTATTATCTTTTTGTATTGTTCATTGCCCATATATCCCGTTCTGTTCAGAAGTTCCAGCCAATATTCTGATTCATAGCATTCTTTTAATGCAATCTGCATTTTCGAAATAAAATCAGCTGTTCCATGTGCATATTTTGATTCGTGAATATTAGCACCGATTGAGGTTCCCGAACGCATAAGCTGATTTGTTAAAACACTTTCTCGATTGGCTTCTTTTATGTTTTTGCATATATTTATTATTTCAACTGCAAAATCTTTTGCCTTGTCAAGCATTATGCTTTCTGCCACATTCTCACATCCAATCATTTTCTTTTAGCTAAATTTTGCAACAAGTTGCAAAGCTAAATTATCTCATTTCATTCGATAGCTAAATTGCTTCTTACGAAACAGCTAAATTAAATTCGCTTTGTAGCTGACCGAAGGTAAATCTAGCTACGCAGTAACTTAGCGTGTACCAGCACATTTAGCTCGCGTTAGCGAATTTAGCTGAATTCATCACAGATGAATTCATTATACAATATATACCGCTTTTTGTCAATCAAAAAACTATATATAGTTTTCTCTGTAGGCATTGCTATACATAAAGCTATATGGTATAATATATGTATAATGTTTTATAGGAGGATGCAGTATGCGTGATAACGATGAACTTAAACGCCTGAAAAAAGAAAACCGAGAGCTGAAAAAGCGCCTCAGCACACTTGAAAAAGAAAACCGCACCCTCCCCTCTCCCGAAGGCACCGGCGGCTCATATAATGCGAGCAACTATTTCTCATATTTACTTGCGCGGATGCGTGAAAAAAACTTCTATACGTCACTGCGAAAATACCTGAAGCCGTCATTATGGGTAACGCGCATCTTCCGCTGGGGACTGATACTTTACAAGTACATTCAGGCAGGTGCTTTTGTAATTCTTTACACTGCGGCTTTCATTCTTATAATCCCGATACTGCTTGTCACCACTGCAGTAACACTTATAGCGGCACTGATTTTACGTAGCCGCAATGCCATAGGTCTGCTTGAAAAGCTGAAAAAGGACGTTGTGTTTATTATCCCCGACGGTAAAGACGGCTTTGACCGAGAGTATCTGCGCGAAAAATGCCACACCTTCCCCGATTCGACGGTGCTGCTGGTTTCACCGTTTTTCCTTGGGAAAACAGGCATTTGCGAGAGCGAAAAAATGTTTGTCTGCTACCGCGAGGAATGTGACAACGTCTTTATTCTGCGCAACTATTTCTTTTTCTATTTCAGGAAGCGGCTGCAAAAAACATACTGCCATAATGTAACCGAGATACGCGTTTTCAGAGATAAGGAAGTTTGAAAGAGGTATATATGCTGACGT
>JAZSKM010000174.1:0-3549 GCA_045534835.1 Eubacteriales bacterium
AGACCCGTTTCCGCTGCCTGCCTCGTATTCCACAATGCGATTGCAGACCGTCTTGAAAAGCATCTCGACATTATCGGCGTAAACGGGTATATCGGCTGGTACGCCCCGAATTTCGACTTGCTTCCCGAGTTTTTCGAAAACAGTAAGCCTACAAAGCCGGTTATCATCACCGAATTCGGTGCAGATGCGCTTTCCGGTTACAGAGGTACAATTACCGATAAAACTACCGAAGATTTTCAGGAATATTTTTACGAAAAGCAGACCGAGCTTTTCCCCACTGTTCCGTATCTCAGAGGCACCTGTCCCTGGATACTCTATGACTTCCGTTGTCCGAGAAGAACGCATTATCTGCAAAACTACTATAACACAAAGGGACTTCTGAATGCTGACAAGACTCACCGCAAGCCTGCATTTTACGTTATGCAGCGTTTCTATGAAAAGATGAGGAACAAATAATATGATACACTCATTTTTACTTTTAGGTCAGTCAAATATGGCTGGGCGCGGACTTATCAGCGAAGCCGAAAAGATCGACACAAAGCACATCAAGGTGCTCCGCAACGGTCGCTGGCAGAGAATGTACCGCCCCGTAAATCCTGACCGTTCATTTTCGGGAGTATGCCTTGCCGAAAGCTTTGCAGAAAAGTACGCCGCAAAATACGGCGTTGACGTGGGACTTATCCCCGCAGCTGACGGCGGTACAAGCGCAGGACAGTGGAAAGAAGGAAGCCTGCTTTTTGACCATGCGGTCTATCAGGCGCGTCTTGCAATGCGCACTTCTACTATCGCAGGTGTACTCTGGCATCAGGGAGAAAGCGACCGCTTCCCCGACCGTATTGCGCCGTACAAAGCAAAACTCAAAGCGATAATCGAAGCCTTCAAAAAAGAGCTTGACCTTTACGACGTTCCCTTTCTCGTCGGCGGACTCGGCGATTTTCTAAGTGATTGCACCTTTGACGAAAATATGAAAAACTGTGCACTGATTGATGCTCAGATAAAAGAGGTTGCAGCCGAGCTTCCCATGACCGGATACGTTTCCGCAGCCGGACTCACATCAAACGAGGACTTGCTGCACTTCAATGCAAAGTCGCTTTACGAGTTCGGTCACAGATATTTCGATGAATTTGAAAAGCTGCGCGATCCGAACAAAGTCTTTGAAGAAAAGTTAAATCCCGACGATGCGCTACGCACCTCGCTCGAACTTTTATAAAGGAGAAAAGCAATGAAAATAACCTTTCGTTGGTACGGACCTTGTGACCAGGTAACGCTTGGCAAGATCAAGCAGATACCATGCATAAGCGGCGTTGTTACTGCAGTTTACTCAGTCCCTGTTGGCGAAGTATGGCCAAACGAGGAAATTGCAAGACTCAAGGCTGACTGCGAAGCCGCAGGTCTCGAATTTGAAGTAATTGAGTCTGTCCCTGTGCACGAGGACATCAAGCTGCGCCGCGGCGACTATCAGCGCTACATAGACAACTATAAGGAAAACATCCGCCGCCTTTCGGCTGCAGGCGTAAAGTGTATATGCTACAACTTTATGCCGGTATTCGACTGGACACGCTCACGTCTTGACCAGCCGCTCTCAGATGGGTCAAACGCGCTTGTCTACTACAAAGAGGACGTAGACAAAATGGACCCTTGCAAGATGACTCTCCCCGGTTGGGACGCGTCATATTCGCCCGATGAGATAAGCGGTCTTATTGAGGAGTACAAAAAGATAGGCGAAGAGGGGCTCTGGAAGAACCTCGAATACTTCATTAAAGAAATTATGCCTACCGCAATCGAGTATGATGTCAAAATGGCTATTCACCCTGACGATCCGCCGTGGTCTATCTTCGGCATTCCGAGAATTATCACAAAAGAAGCTAACATAGACAGATTTCTTTCGCTCTATGATGATATTCACCACGGTCTTACCCTTTGCAGCGGTTCACTCGGCTGCACCAAAGCAAACGACTACACCGCAATGGTGCGCAAGTACGGAAAAATGGGAAGAATCCACTTTGCACATATAAGAAACATCAAGATTCTTGAGGACGGCTCGTTTGAAGAGAGCGGGCACCTTTCCGAATGCGGCTCACTTGACATTGTTGAGATACTTAAAGCATATCATGAGGTCGGCTTTGACGGCTATCTTCGTCCCGACCACGGCAGAATGATATGGGGCGAGACCGGCAAGCCAGGCTACGGCCTCTACGACAGAGCACTCGGCGCTATGTATATGGCGGGCATCTGGGAAACACTTGAAAAGGCAGGTAGATAAGATGAAGTTACCTTTTAATATTGACTTAAGCGGCAAGATTGCAGTTGTTACCGGTGCAGGCGGCGTTCTCTGCTCAATGTTTGCCGAGGCTCTTGCGGGCTGCGGCGCTAAGGTTGCACTGCTTGATCTTAACGGTGATGCCGCAAAGGAATATGCGGATAAGATAGTTAGCGACGGTGGTATTGCCAAAGCTTATGCGTGCAACGTGCTTGACAAGGAAAGTCTCGAAAAGGTACACAGTGAAGTTATCCGCGACCTTGGTGAGTGCGACATACTCATAAACGGTGCCGGTGGCAACAACCCGAGAGCCACTACCGATGACGAGTATTTTGAAGCTGCGCATATCGGCAGCATGAAGACATTTTTCGACCTTGACAAGGACGGCGTTGAGTTTGTATTCAACCTAAACTTTATTGGCACTCTGCTCCCCACTCAGGTATTTGCAAAAGAGATGACCAAAAAGGATGACGCTTGCATCATCAATATTTCAAGTATGAACTCCTTTACCCCTCTTACCAAAATTCCCGCATATTCGGGCGCAAAGGCTGCTATCTCTAACTTTACCAAATGGCTTGCAGTGCACTTTTCAAAAACCAACATCCGCTGCAATGCAATTGCACCCGGATTTTTCGTAACGGGGCAGAACGAAAAACTCCTCTTTAACGAAGACGGCACGCCTACCGCAAGAACGGGCAAAATCCTTTCCAGCACTCCCATGGATCGCTTTGGCAAGCCGGAAGAGCTTATCGGAACACTGTTGTTCCTTGTTTCAAAGGAAGCCGCAGGCTTTGTTAACGGTATTGTAATTCCAGTTGACGGTGGTTTCTCGGCATACAGCGGTGTATAAATTCTAATTTATTTTTATGTAGGATAAATATGAGTATTATTACAGACACATTTATGTTAAAAAGCGATGCGGCGATTAAGCTGTATGAAAAGTTTGCAAAGGATATGCCGATAATCGACTATCACTGTCACCTTGTGCCGAATATGATTGCAGAGGATTACCGTTTTTCAAGCATTACCGAGCTTATGCTCGGCGGTGACCACTACAAGTGGGCAGCGATGCGCTCGTTCGGCATTGACGAAAAGTATATCACCGGCGACGGCGGCGACTTTGAAAAGTTTGAAGCGTTTGCATCCGCGCTGCCATATTGCATTGGCAACCCGCTCTATCACTGGACACGCCTTGAACTGAAAAGATATTTCGGAATTGAAAAAGCGCTTACAAAAGAGAGTGCAAGAGAAATATATGACGAGGCGAACAGACTGCTTGCGTTGCCAGA
>JAZSKM010000092.1:0-3147 GCA_045534835.1 Eubacteriales bacterium
GCTTTTAAGTCGACATTTTTGCTTGCCATACAGAAGTTGTATGCGCCCTCTTCGCCGAAGAATACGGCGCATATGCCGCCGCACTTCGGGAGAGCCGTGTTTGCAAGCTCGCGCGCCGCTACTCCGTCGAGCAGCGGTGCAAAGAAAATGAGATTTTTGTCCGTTTCTTTTGCGGAAAGGGCAAGCGAAAGGGCAAGCTCCTTTTTAAGCGCGCCTATTTTCAAAAGGTTAGCTTCGTTTTCGCTTTTCAGCCTTTCAACCGCCTCTGCAACCCCGCTTTGCTTTGCGGAAAGCAAAACGGAAATTTTTTGTACTGCAGAGTAGCGGCTGCGATAATCCTCAAGTGCTAACATACCGCAGAGAAGATGGATTCTCATACCGCCCTTATAATGTGCAAAGTCGAGTATTTTTATTATACCTATCTGACCGCTTTTTTTAACGTGAGGCGCACAGCAGGCGCAGATGTCGTAATCGGGGTATTCGACAAGGCGCAGGTTTTCGGTAATATCGAGCTTTGCACGGTATTCGATAGTCTTTGCCTCCTCGGGAGTCGGGAAAAACGCACGGATCTCAAAATCCTTTGCAACTGCCTCGTTTGCGAGTGTTTCAACCTCTCTGAGTTGCTCCTTTGAAAGCGGTATGCTCGTGTCGATAGTCACATCGCCGTCGCCAAGGTGAAAGCCGAGATTTTCCACACCGTACAGCTTATGGAGAAGACCTGATACGATATGTTCGCCGCTGTGGCACTGCATACGGCGAAATCTTTTGTCAAAATCTATTTTGCAGGGCAGTATTTCACCGACCTTTGCAGGTTCTTTTGAATAGTGCCATATTTCGCCGTCGGCTTCGTGAGTGTCGTATATTTCGGCATCGCCTATATATCCGCTGTCGCCGCCCTGACCTCCGCCCTCGGGAAAAAAGGCTGTACGGTCAAGACGTATAAGGAAGTTTTCACCGTTTTCCTTACATTCAAGAACGGTTGCCTCAAATTCGTTTATGAATGAATCAATATAATAAAGTTTTTTGGTCATTATCTATACTACCCTCAGTCAAATACAGGAATCAATGCGGTTATGCCGAGATATACGGCTCCGATAATTGCAGCAGATAGCCACTTTGCTGCATCGAATATGATTGTAAAAAGTTTAAACGGGAAGAAAAGCCAAGTGTAGAGAGGCTCAACATCAAAAATTGCAAGGCAGAGTCCGATTATGACAAGAATAGACATCATAGTAAAATTAACGAGAAAATACTTTTTAATGCTACACGTAGAAAGCCGATATTCCTTCAGGCACTTTATCTGAAATTGCCAATAAATACATAGAAAGCCGAGCATTGAAAGACTTATAGTGGTAAGAGTCTGCGGCAAAAGGCCAAATGCAAAAACTGCAGCAAAGCAAGCAGATAATGCAAAGTGTACTCCTATTGTCTCAGCCAGCCGTTTTACTACAGTCGGCATAATGGCCTCCTTAACCCGTTATTTTAACCGTTCTTGTAGCGCCGTCCCACTCCACGGTCTTGCCAAGTGCCTGGGAAACTGCACGAAGCGGTATCAGGGTGTGTCCGTCAACGATTTGGGAGGGGACATCAAGCGGAATGCTCCTGCTCTGTCCAGTACTTACATCAGTAACCGAAAAGCTGTATTCGTCAATTCCTATTGCGACAATACTCGTTTTATACGTAGCAAGCGCAATACGCATTTCTTCAATCCACTCCACCTGCGCGCCAAGCTTTTCAAAAATCCTGCGCATAGGCACCATCGTTCTGTCGTTTACTATCATTGGCGGAACGTCAAATTCAACCTCTGTTTCGTTTATGAGAACGGTAATATCGTTCTCGGCACTTGCGACGGTGGAAAATGACAGTGCCATCGCAAATGCCAGAACAATTGCAAAAACTCTTTTCACTGCTCGCTTATTCAAATAAGTTCTCTTTATTTGCATCGATGTCTTCTATATTCTCTCCCCAGGTGTTGAGTACTGACGGAGTAGATGTAGCGATAATGTCAATTGCTGCAAATGAAACAATCTGTGCAGAAGGTGCTTTATAATTATTCATTTCTTTTGCCTCCTTTAGTTTTCACCCTTTGGTCCAAGCCACTTGTTAATGCTTGAAACCGAAACTGTCATAGGTGTACCCGTAATTACCTCATTGTTTACCACAACATACGGAACTGCAAGTACATTGCTTGAAAAGTTCTCAAGGGCGATGTCTGAAACTGTGATATGGAACTCACCGTTGTTAGCCTCAAGCTGCTCTATGTTTGTGCTGCTTGAGGTCACCTTGATGCTCGCTTGTGTCTTATCGTAAACGTATATACCGAATGATTCAACAAGTTTCTTTGCGGTTTCAATGTCCTTGACTCTCGCATTAAAGGCTATTATGCCTTCCTTTTCAGCAGAGTCGTGCTTTTCGGAATAATATCCCGCGTCAACCATAATGTCGAATGAAACATTTGCAGACCACTTTGCGGTGAGGAAAATGTTATTAGCACTGCTTGCACTGACATCGGTAACCTTGTTTCCGTTTTCGTCAAACCAGCCAAGGAAGGTATAGCCCTCGGCTACAGGCTCGGCGGTTATTTCCTTGCCATAGCTCCAGTAATATGTGTCCTCAAGGGTGTTATTAAGGGTTGCATACTGTGTCATACCCTCAACGGCAGTTCCTTCCTTGAGGTTGCCGAGATCAAAGGTTATGGTATACATTCTCGGAACTATTGTTGCTTTAAGCATCTGTGTCTGCTCTCCGCTTACGTCGCTGAAACGCGCAGAACCGTTGTAGTAGATGTAATACGGTAAGTTGTCGGTATACTCGACTGCCTCAGAGCCGAAGGTAAGGCTGTTGATTCTTATGGAATAATGATAGGGAGTACCTCCGTCAGGCTTTACCTTCCATACGTTTTCAGAACCGTTGCCGTTTCCAGCGGTTATGGTGTTTTCATTTCCTACAAACTTATCACCGTGAACCATCTGGCTGATTACGTCCCAATGCTGCGGGTCGATATGCTCACCTGTATCGCAAAGTACAAGTGTTTCCGCAGAGGAAGGTCTGTAGCTCTCAGCGAGTATGCTTGCGTCTATCTCATATTTAAGCTCAAAGTTTTCGGGCTGGAAATGGAGATAAGCATGCACGTTTGCTACGGTATCG
>JAZSKM010000176.1:0-3054 GCA_045534835.1 Eubacteriales bacterium
CCTATCTTGCCAAGCTCACTGCACGCAACGACTGCGCCGCCCTCGTCTATAACACCGATAATACGGTCTGTCACATCACGCATCTGATGAATTACACCCTGAAACAGTCTGTTAGACATCTTATACATACTCTCCTTGCTGTTACTATTTCTACTTTATTGATTACATAAGCTTTACCGTGTAAATTATCGCAGCGACAAAATACACAACCGCAATCAGCGCGATACAGTAAAGCAGATAGCCAAAAATAAGAGATGCTATCACCGTAGCAAAGCTTACTGCAAACACGGTATATACCGCCGCAGGAACACAGTGCAAAGGCTTCTTTATCTTCTTACCGAAAACGGTAATGCGTTTGTCGGTAAAAAGGCGGTATACAAAGTACGCACCGCCAAAGGAGGCTAAAGCACTTGCAAGCACGCAAAGCGTGTATACGACAGGAGCCATCGGCGCAGTAACACCCGCGCTGTTTATAAGAGCCGCCGCGATGCAGGCAACAACTGCCGCAACGCTGCATGCGAAAAAGTCAAGGGAAAATATCTCGTATACGAAGAACAAAAGTGCAAAACCGAGAAGAATAAGCACAGTGCGAAACGCGCCGCCTATAGTCGTGTATACAAGAGAAGCAAAAAATCCCGAAGCAAGTATGCCAAGCACAAGCGGAGCCGAGAACACAGTGTATCTCATATCCGCCCCGCGGCGAGCCGCAAGGATATACCATACAAGCGCCGCTACGCTCAGCACGCCGAGCACAAGCGAAATGTACGGTAGCGCCATAACAAAGCCTATCTCGGTAGCACCGTTTGAGCTGATGCGTACAAGCACGGCAATAGCAAAAACAAGTGCCAGAAATACAATTATCATTTTATTTGTAACGACGGTAGACAGTCTTTCCTTATCCTTGATACGCTCTGCCTTTTTCGCGAGATTTCTTTCCACTGTAATCACCTCAAAAATTATAATTCAAATTCATATGAAATGCACGCAAGCGCAAACGAAGATGCGCTCTCGCACCTGAGTATCCGCTCGCCGAGGCCGCACATAGAAGCCCCTGCCTCTGCCGCCATAGCCGCTTCTCTTTCGGAAAAGCCGCCCTCACTGCCGATAACTACCGACAGCGTGTCACTCTTGCAAAGTTTATGCGTTTTTAACACCGCTTTAAGCGACTTTGTTCCGTCTCCCTCATAGCAGAAACAGCATAAGTTATGCTCTGCCGCCTCTTTAAGAAGAGTCTGAAAGTTTATCGCATCCGCGACAGCAGGAACTACGCCCCGTCCGCACTGCTTCGCCGCTTCAAGCGCTATCCTCTGCCAGCGCGCACGCTTTTTTTCAAGCGACTTCGTATCAGGCCTTGAAACACAGCGCTCTGAAACAAACGGCACTACTTTGCAAATCCCGTTTTCAACAGCCTTTTGCACAATAAGGTCCATTTTGTCCCCCTTGGGAAGCGCCTGATAAAGCACGGTGTAAAACGGCATTTCTCCGCGCGCACTCTGCGACTCGATAACCGCCGCCGTCACTGACTCGTCGCTTATCCGCTCAAGGCGGCACCTGTGCTCGGTACCGTCGCTGCCGCACACGGTTATTTCCTCGCCTACCGCCATACGCAGTGAACGCGCAATATGCCACGCATCATCTCCCGTTATAGTAACAAAGGAACCGTCAAAATTTTCGTTTTCGGCAAAAAATCTCGGCATAGTCCCTCCATATATATAAATAGAGATTAATTTACGTATTAGATTATATAACAAAATTCTCGAATTGTAAAGTAGTAACAAAAAAAAATAGGTTTTTTTGTTCGTTTTTGCACATTTTAGGCTTCGCCGTTTCGGCAGGAGCAAGCCTCTCCCCTACAAGGTTCCGAATTTTACACCCCCTTCATTTTGCATTCTGCATTGAAAAAGGCGGAAAAATGTGTTGGTTTGTCTTTCAAACCACAGAAAACAGATGTCTGCGGCTTGGATAAAAAACTTCCTTTCGGTTTGGTAACACCATAATACCGAAAGGAAATAGAAAGTCCAGTTAAATATTTGAAAATTATTTGTTATTATTTTTAGCAGTGTTAATTGAGGAAACGAGCATTGCCCTCAAAGATTTACATTTGGATTCCAAAAAGTTATATTGCTCTTCTTCGATATAGTTGGTTTTATAAAGCAACTCCAACCAATATCCCGTTTCGTTTGCTTCTTTAAGTGCAATCTGCATTTTCGAGATAAAATCCGCAGTTCCGTGTGCATATTTGGCTTCGCGGATATTTGCGCCGATAGAAGTGCCGCTTCTGCCGATCTGACTCGAAATAATACTTTCTCTTTGTTCTTTTAACTGCTTTACAAGACTGACAATTTGAACCGCAAAATCCATAGATTGCTCCGAAAGTTTATCGTTTGTCATAATATCACCGTCCTTTGAATAAAGCATAGCAAAAATCCATAGTTTTGTCAATGAAGCATCGACTTCGTCGATATGAAGCGGCGCGTTGCGCCGTGAAGCACTCGCTACGCTCGTATGAAGCGAAGCGCACACTAACCTCTCCGTGAGCCGAAGGCTCGCTTCATAGAACGAAGTTCTGCTTCATTTTTCATGCACCGCAGGTGCGCTTCATTTCCAAACAAAAGAGCACTGCTCTCGCAGTGCTCTTTTGTTTGGAGGCGCCACCCAGATTTGAACTGGGGAATAAAGGTTTTGCAGACCTCTGCCTTACCACTTGGCTATGGCGCCATATTAGAAATCGGACACGAAGATTTTTCGTGTCCGACGTTTTGGAGCGGATTACGGGGCTCGAACCCGCCACCTCCACCTTGGCAAGGTGGCGCTCTACCAAATGAGCTAAATCCGCATAGCGGTCGCGATGCCGCTGGTGCCTCCGGTCGGAATCGAACCAACGACCCGAGGATTTTCAGTCCTCTGCTCTAGCAACTGAGCTACAGAGGCATAAATTGGGGCTGCCTAATGGCGACCCGGATGGGACTCGAACCCACGACCTCTAGCGTGACAGGCTAGCGTTCTAACCAACTGAACTACCGGGCCATATGGTGGAAGTTGAGGGGCTCGAAC
>JAZSKM010000099.1:0-5894 GCA_045534835.1 Eubacteriales bacterium
CCTGCAGTAGTAGGAACTGCGATAATAGGAGCACAAGGGTTCTTTGGAAGGTTAGCTCCCTCAAGAGCGCGAACATCAGCAAACTCAGGGTTTTTAATGATAATAGCAACGCCCTTAGCAGTATCCATAGCAGAGCCGCCGCCGATTGCTACGATACAGTCAGCACCTGCTGCCTTGTAAGCTGCTACACCGCTCTGCACATTCTCAACAGTGGGGTTAGCCTTAATATCGGAGAAAATGTCATAAGCAATACCTGCATTATCAAGAAGATCGGTAACCTTCTTGGAAACGCCGAACTTAATAAGATCGGGGTCTGTAACGACAAGAACCTTTGCAAAGCCTCTTGCCTTAATCTCTTCAGGAATTGCAGCGATAGCGCCTGCGCCGTGATACGAAGTTTCGTTAAGTGTAAACTTTTTCATTGGGATATCCCATCCTTTCAGTATTGTGTTTATATTTTAATACATTTTTTTCTAATTTTCAATATATTAGCAAAAAAAGATAGAAACCAGACGGAAAAAACAGACAGATCCGTTTTAGTTTTATAGTATTTTTTCCCATTTTTTAAACTCGTAGCACAGAGTATCCTTGGAGTGACTGTCGCTTGACAGCAAAAGCCTGCCGCCGTGCGACTTGATATAGTCAATAATTCTCTGTGACGGATACGGTGTCGTTCTGTACCCGCGCGAAATAGCACCTGTGTTTATTTCAAACGGTTTTCCGTGCCTTAAGAGTCTGTCAAGGGCGCGTGTGTACTGTTCAATATACCTTGGATGGTTTTCATCAAACAATGTCGCCCTCTCCTGAAATTTGGTTATAAGGTCAAAATGCCCTATTATATCGCAGTTTGTACGCTCGACAGTTTCGCTGACTATCTTGAAATACTCCTCTGTCAAAGCATAAAAATCACCGTCAAAAAGTCTGTTAACCGCGCTTGTGAGTAAATCGGGGGTAAAGTCAGCCGCAATATACTCGTCACCAACACTTACATAGTGAGCCGAGCCGATTATATAGTCATACTTCTCTTTGGGAACACCGGAAAATACATCTTGCTCTATACCGAGGTAAATATCAATCCTGCCGTGGTATTTTTCCTTTAAGTCAAGCACGGTCTTGCGGTACTGCTCTACCCTTTCCTTTGGAATACAGTAGCTTGTGTCAAACGCCGTATATCCGTGGTCGGAGATGCCTATTTGTGTCATACCCATTTCTATCGCCGAAAGAACAACCTCCTCGGGTGAGTCCTTTCCGTCACTGAAATTTGTATGTACGTGAAAATCCGAAAGCTTCATCAGGTCATTTTCTCCTGCTTGACCTTTTTGTCAATAATATGACGGGAGGCAAGCTCGCGGTGAACATCCTCAAGGCTGATTCCGTTTTGCACCATAAGCACCATAACGTGATATGCAAGGTCGGCTATCTCATAGACAGTCTCCTTTTTGTCCTCTGCCTTTGCCGCAATAATCACCTCGGTGCATTCCTCGCCAATTTTCTTTAAAATCTTATCAATTCCCTTTTCAAAGAGATAGGTGGTATATGAACCTTCCTTTTTTTCTTCCTTTCTGCCGATAAGCAGTTCCATAAGTCCTTCAAGTGAGAACTCGTGGCGCTCTTCGCTCTGAAAGACCTCTTTTTCAAAGCAGGAAAAACTGCCCGTATGGCAGGCAGGACCGTCAGGCTCTACAACTACGGTGAGCGCATCATTGTCGCAGTCGGCAGTTATCGAAACTATATGCTGATAGTTGCCGCTGGTTTCCCCTTTAAGCCAAAGCTCGCTACGGGAACGGCTGTAAAAGCAGGTAAGCTCCTTTTCCATAGAGATTTTCAGGCTTTCGCGGCTCATATACGCAAGCGTAAGCACGCGCTTTGTAACCGAGTCAACAACTATTGCAGGTATAAGTCCCTTTTCGTCAAATTTAAGTTCATCTATATTCAGCATAACAGATTATATCCTTGTAGGTATTAGATTTTTTGTCATTTCTTTTTTCAGGTCAGCGATTTTAACCTCGCCAAAGTGGAAAATAGTCGCAGCAAGACCTGCATCAACCTTAGGCAAGACTTTAAAAAGCTCTATAAAGTGATTTATGTTTCCTGCTCCGCCCGAAGCAATTACAGGAACATTAACCGCATCGCATACAGCCGAAAGCATCTCGATGTCAAAGCCCTGCTTCACACCGTCGGTATCAATAGAATTGACTACCACCTCACCGGCACCGTTACCGACACAGCGGCGTATCCACTCTATCGCCTCAAGTCCTGTGTTTTCTCTTCCACCCTTGGCAAACACCCTGAAAACACCGTCAACGCGTTTTATATCAACCGATAATACCACGCATTGGTCGCCGTACAGCTTTGCCGCCTCGCCGATAAGTGCAGGATTCCTTATAGCGCCCGAATTTACGCTGACCTTATCCGCACCGCAGGACAGCACTCTTTCAAAATCGGCAGTAGTGTTTATTCCTCCGCCTACGGTGAGCGGAATAAACACCTTGCTCGCCGTTTCTGTCAGTATATCGGCAAACAGCTTTCGCCCGTCTGACGACGCGGTGATATCGTAAAATACAAGCTCGTCCGCACCGCACTCGCTGTAAAACTCTGCGAGCGTTACAGGAGATGACACATCGCGAAGCCCGGCAAAGTTAACTCCCTTTACTACCCTGCCGTCCTTAACGTCAAGGCAGGGGATAATCCTCTTTGTTATCATTTTGCCACCTCGATAGCTTCAGGCAGCGATATTGCACCCGTATAATACGCCTTGCCGATTATCGCACCGTAAAGGTCAAGTTCGCGAAGTCTTTTTACATCGTCTATAGACGAAACTCCGCCGGAGGCGATTATGTCAATATCAAATCTGCTCTGCAAGGTCTTGTAAAGCTCGTGGTTTGTTCCAATCATTGCGCCGTCCTTGGAGATATCGGTACATATAACGGTAGCAACGCCTATTTTCTGCATCTCGGCACAAAAATCAAGCGCACGAATGGCGGAGGTTTCTGTCCAGCCACGTATTGCAACATAGCCGTCCTTTATATCAATGCCTACTGCAATTTTTTCGCCGTACTTTTCAACCGCCTTTTTTACAAAGCCCTCTTCTGTTACTGCGGCTGTTCCGAGTATCACGCGGTCAATGCCGCTACCGACATACTTTTCAATAACGTCCATATCGCGGACACCGCCGCCAACCTCGCAGAAGAGTCCGCTCTCGCGCTTAATGCGGCAAACATAGTCAAAATTCGGCGTGCCGCCGTTTTTCGCGCCCTCAAGGTCAACGAGATGAATATGCGTAGCCCCTGCCGCCTTAAAATCATTGGCAACGGCAAGCGTGTCGTCGTTATATACCGTGAGCTGTGCATAATCGCCCTTGTAAAGGCGGACAGCCTTGCCGCCTATCATATCTATAGCAGGATAAATCAGCATAAGTCGCTCTCCTTTATGTTTACAAACGCCCTTAAAATTTCAAGTCCGACCTTGCCGCTTTTTTCAGGGTGGAACTGGCAGCCGAAAATGTTGTTTTTTGCAACTGCGGCAGTGATGTCAATACCGTAATTTGCAGTTGCAATAACGCTGTCAGCACAGTTGTCCGCAAAATAGGAGTGAACGAAGTATACGCAGTCGCCTTCCTTAATCCCCGAAAAAAGCGGATTTTCACGACTTAGCTTCAGTGCGTTCCAGCCGATATGCGGAATTTTAAGTCCGGACGGGATTCTGCCCTCCATAGGTACAACATTTCCGCTGAGAAGTCCTAATCCCTCATGCTCGCCGTACTCGTAGCTTTTTTCAAACAAAAGCTGCATACCAAGGCATATTCCCATAAGCGGCTTGCCACTCTTTGCTTCATTGACAACAACCTTGTCAAGTCCGCTGTCGCGAAGCTTTTTTGCAGCATCGCCGAATGCGCCGACACCCGGAAGAAGTATCCTGTCAGCCGACTCAATAACCGCCTTATCCGAGGTTACCGTAGCGGCAGCGCCAATAGCCGCAAAGGAGCTTTTGAGCGAGAAAAGATTTCCCACCCCGTAGTCAACTATTGCAACCATTATAAAACTCCCTTGGTAGACAGAATATCGTCTGCAAAATCCTTGTCTATGCGTACCGCATCACGCATACTGCGCGCCGCGGATTTAAAAGCGCCCTCGATAATATGGTGCGAATTGCCGCCTGCAAGCTTTCTTATGTGCAAATTGCACTCCGCCGCACGTACAAAGCCCTGCCAGAATTCCTCGACAAGCTCGGTGCCAAAGTCGCCCACCTTCTCCGTGGGTATCTCAAGCGAATATGCAAGAAAGCTCCTGCCCGAAAAGTCAACCGCGGTGAGTATAAGTGACTCGTCCATCGGTAAAATCATATTTCCGTAGCGGTTTATGCCCTTTTTCTCGCCAAGCGCCTCTTTAAATGCGCTGCCGAGTGCAATACCGATATCCTCAACAGTGTGATGATAGTCAACATACGTGTCCCCTTTGCACTTTACGCATAGGTCAAAGCGGCCGTGTTTTGCAAAAAGAGTAAGCATATGGTCAAGAAAACCGCAGCCGGTGTCAATTTCGCTTTTTCCGCTGCCGTCAAGCAGAAGTGTGAGCGCTATGTCGGTTTCTGCTGTGCATCTGTTTATGCTTGCCTTTCTCATATTGACTCCTCCAAAATCTCTTTTATCCTGTCAACAAGCGTCTGCATTTCGCTTTCGCTGCCGACAGTAATTCTGTTATAATCTTTTAAGCGTTCGCTATCGAAGTGGCGCACAAGCACGCCTCTTTCCTTTAGCGCAAGGTAAAGCTCCTTACCGCCTATTTTTTTATGCTTTGCAAAAATGAAATTTGCCACAGAGTCGGTCATTGTGAAACCGAGTTCCTTAAGCGCACGCGCTGTTTTTTCGCGCGTAGCAATAACCTTTTTGCAATTTTCTTTTGTATACTCACTTTCTTCAAGCGTACCGAGTCCCATTGCCGCTGTCATACGGTTGACGTTATACGGATTTGTCGAATACTTCATCGTACCAAGGTCGCGTATAAGCGAAGACGCGCCTATGCCGTAGCCAAGGCGCGCGCCTGCCATCGAGCGCGACTTTGAAAACGTGCCTGTCACAAGCAGATTGTCGTATTTTTTGATAAGCGAGACTGCGCTTTTTGCGCCGAAATCAACATACGCCTCGTCAATTACGACTACTCTATCCGGATTTGACGAAACTATTTTTTCAATATCGCAAAGTCCAAGCGCTATACCCGTCGGCGCATTAGGATTTGCCAGAAACACAGTACCCTTTTTGCCGATATAGTCATTTATATCTACCGTAAAATCCTCACGAAGAGGTATTTTTGTATACGGAACGCGGTTAAGCTCGGCAAAAACCGAATAAAAACCGTAGGTTATATCAGGAAAAATCGCAGGACTTTCGCTGTCACAGAATGCCATAAACGCAAACTGCAGCACCTCGTCAGAACCGTTTGTGAAGATAATCTCATCGGTATCTACCGAGAACACCTCTGCCGCCTTTTTTACAAGGTCGCGGCACTCAGGGTCTGAGTAAAGCTGTACCGTTTTCGCCGCCGCCAAAGCGTATTCAACCGCCTTTTCTGACGGCGGATACGGCGACTCGTTTGTATTGAGCTTTACATACTGCATATCCTTTGGCTGCTCGCCCGGTGTATACGGTGTGAGCGACTCATATTTTTTACTGAAAAAACGACTCAAAATTATTCCTCCGTACGTATAACCGCGCTCTTTGCGTGTGCGGTAAGTCCCTCTTTCTCAGCGAAAAAGGCAACGTCCCTTGCCACGCGGCAAAGTGCATCCTTTGTGTAATAGGTATACTGAGTTTTCTTTACGAAATCATCTACCGAAAGCGGACTTGAAAACTTTGCGGAAGTCGGAGGCCAAGCGGTCTTAGGAAGACAAAAGCTCCT
>JAZSKM010000005.1:0-1594 GCA_045534835.1 Eubacteriales bacterium
GTAGGGAAGTTTTGCGCAGCAAAACTTCAAAGTTATTTTTGAAGCTCCGCTTCAAAAATTACTTCTTAGCCCTGCTTCTGCTTGTGCTTGGGGTTTTCGCAAATAACCATGATAATTCCATGTCTCTTGATTATCTTGCACTTTTCGCAGATTTTTTTCACTGAAGGTCTAACTTTCATTTTCTTTTACCTCCTGTTGTTAATCTTTTTTGAGCTTACAAAGCAATTCTTACTTTGCACGCCAGGTAATTCTTCCTTTTGAAAGGTCATAAACCGAAACCTCGACCGTAACCTTATCACCGGGGAGAATCTTGATATAATTCATTCTGAGTTTTCCCGAAATATGAGCTATAATTACGTGCTCATTGGGAAGCTTGACTTTAAACTGAGCATTCGGGAGTGCTTCAAGCACCACGCCTTCAAACTCTATAACGTCATCCTTAGCCAGAACAATCCCTCCAAACTAATTTTCAGTTTACATCTGGATTATTTATAACGGCTTAATTTTTGCCTTAAGGCCCATCTGTGCCGCGGCGAATACCGTGAAGGTAAGCTCTTTTTTCACTTTTCCGTGTTTCAGCAAAACACACGGAACCGTATATCACGATACCCAGCCATAGATGCTGCCGCCGGCAAGCATTGCCGTTTAAATTTAAGTTTTGTGTCCTTAAATCTTCGTGAGAATTTCCGGACCGTCCTTTGTGACAGCAATCGTATTTTCATAGTGAGCGGAGAGCTTTCCGTCCTCTGTTACGACTGTCCAATCATTATCAAGAACTCTTACTCTGAAAGTACCCACGTTAACCATAGGTTCAAGTGCAAGCACCATTCCCTCGGAAAGTCGAAGTCCACGACCCGCTCTGCCGAAGTTCGGAAGCTCCGGGTCCTCGTGAAGCTCGCTTCCTATGCCGTGTCCGACATAATCGCGTACCACCGAAAATCCTGCACTTTCCACCACTTCCTGCACTGCCGCCGAGATATCTCCCAGCCTTGCGCCGATTACAGCTCTTTCCATTCCTGCAAAGAACGCTTCGCGAGTTACTTTTTCAAGTCTTATCGCTTCCTCTGTGCAATTACCGCAGAAGAACGTTCTTGCGCTGTCCCCGTGAAATCCTCCTATATATGCTCCAACGTCTACTTTTACAAGGTCGCCGTCAGAGAAGGGTTTATCTCCGGGTATTCCGTGAATTACCTCGTCATTTACGCTTATGCAGGCGCTCGCAGGGAAGCCGCCGTAACCGAGGAAGGAAGGCTTTGCGCCTTGCTTCTCGATATAGTGACGAATTGCTCTGTCAACCGAAAGCGGCGTTGCACCGGGCTTTATAAGCTCGCGTGCAGTTTCAAGCGCGCCTGCGGTTATTCTGCCTGCTACTCTCATTTTTTCAAGCTGTTCAGAGTTTTTGAGTTTAATCATTGTTTGTTCCTATCACTCTTTTATGCCGAGCGCCGCAAGAGTAAGCTTTGTGGTATCGGAAAGCTCTTCCTGACCACTCTTTACCACCTTTTGCGGCATCATAACCAAGATAGGCTAGCTCTTTGCACTTCAGGCTCTTCACAGGCAAAACAGGCTCCCCATCCTTGCCGTTGAAGTTTGT